>DATCEM010000405.1:0-2953 GCA_036510175.1 Solirubrobacteraceae bacterium
CACCCGGGCTCGGTCGCCGGCGGGTGGACCGCCTGCGCGAGCCTGAACGAGCCGCTGTGGTGGAGCGCCCTGACCGATTACGTCGCGCAGATGCAGGCGGCCTGGGTCACCTTCGCGGCGCTCGGGCGCGCCGAGCATCCAGACCTCGTGGTGCTCTTCGCGATGCTTGCGGGCGGCGCGCCGCTGCTCAGCGAGCGTCTACAGGCACGCGGTGGACCGCCGATTGATCTGGCCGATCCGCTTGTGTTCTACGACACTTCAAGTTACGGCCCGGTGGCCGTCGAGGCGATGGCGCGGCGGGTGGGCGCGGACCGGCTGGTGTACGGATCCGACCGCCCGGTGGTGGAGCCCACCCTCACCGGCCGCGAGGTGCTGCTGGCGGAGAACGGAGCGCGGCTGCTCGAGCGCTCAGGCGTGTCGGCGTGAGCATGAGTCACGAGCAGCTCGAGCATTTCGCGGCCGACCTGGCGGCGAGCCCGGAGCGCTGGCGCCACCTGGTCCGCCATGCGAGCGGGATGCGCGTCTACGAGTCGATCTGGTCCGATGAAGTCGTCAACGCGTGGGTCATCTGCTGGCAGCAGGACAACGACACGGGCTGGCACGACCACGACGAGTCCGCGGGCGGGATCGCCGTCATCTCGGGGCGCGTGCGCGAGGAGCGGCTGGTCCTCGGCGCCGAGCCGCGCGTGCGGCACCTCGGTCCGGGCGAGACTTTCATCGTGCCGTCGACGGCCATCCACCGTGTGCTCCACGACGGCGGCGGTCCGGCGCTCACCATTCACGCCTACTCGCCGCCGCTGCTGCGGATGGGCGCGTATCGGGTCGGGCCCGGCGGCGAGCTCGAGCGTGAGGCGCTTCCTTCGGAGGTGGAGCTTCAGGCGCAGATGGCGGCAGTCTGAGCGTACCCCGTAGGATCCGGTCTCGTGCGCGAGGACGGATATGACTTTGACTGGATAGTGATCGGCTCCGGCTTCGGCGGCAGCGTGTCGGCCCTGCGCCTCGCCGAGCGTGGCTACCGCGTCGCCGTGCTCGAATGCGGGCGGCGGTTCGAGGACGACGACTTCGCTCGCACTACGTGGGAGGCGGCGCGCTATTACTGGATGCCGAAGCTGCGGATGAAGGGCGTCATGCGGATGACGATGTTCAAGGACGTCTTCATCGTCTCCGGGTGCGGTGTCGGCGGCGGATCGCTCGGCTACGCCAACACGCTCTATCGCGCGCGCCCGGCCTTCTATGCCGATCCCCAGTGGGCGGGCCTGGCCGACTGGGAGGCCGAGCTGAGCCCCGCCTACGACGAGGCCGAGCGGATGCTCGGCGTGACCACCTACGACCAGGACACGCCGGCCGACCTGCTGCTCAAACGCTACGCGGAAGAGAACGGCTTGGGCGACACGTATGCCAAGACGCGCGTCGGCGTCTATCTGGGGGAGCCGGGGGAGACGGTCCCGGACCCCTTCTTCGGTGGTGAAGGACCCGAGCGCACCGGGTGCGTGCGCTGTGGCTCGTGCATGGTCGGCTGCCGCCACGGGGCGAAGAACACGCTGGTCAAGAACTACCTGTGGTTCGCCGAGCGTCTAGGGGTCCGGGTGATGCCCGAGCGCACGGCGATCGACATCGCGCCGCTCGGCGCCCACGACGGCTCGGACGGCTACACGGTGACGCACGAGCGATCGGGCTCGTGGGCGCTGCGCGACAAGGAACGGCTGACCGCCCGCGGGGTGATCCTCGCCGCCGGGCCGCTGGGGACCAACCGGCTGCTCTTCCGCTGCAAGCTCGGGGGCTCACTGCCCCGTGTCTCTGATCGCCTCGGTCGCCTCGTGCGCACGAACAGCGAGTCGATCCTCGCGGTGACCGCTCCCGATGACGCCAATGACTTCACCAAAGGGGTGGCGATCACCTCGAGCATCTTTCCCGACCCCGACACGCACATCGAGCCGGTCACCTACGGCAGTGCCGGCGATTCACAGTCACTCCTCTTCACCCTGATGTGCGAGGCGGGCCGGCGGGGCACGCAGCCCGCGCACTTCGTGGCCAACATCGCCCGTCACCCCCGCGCGGCCTTGCATGCCACTCGCGTACGAAACTGGTCGCGCCGCACGATCATCCTTCTCGTGATGCAGACGCTCGATAACTCGATCAGCCTGCGCGTCAAGCGCCGCCTGCCCAACGGCAACGTGAATCTCACCACCGAAGTCAACCCTGACAATCCGAGCCCGGACAAGATCCCGGTGGCCTACCGGGTCGCCGAGTGGATGCAGAGGGAGCTGGGCGGTACCGCGCAGGCCGGGCTCACCGAGGCGATCATGTCGATTCCCACGACGGCGCACATCCTCGGCGGGGCGGTCATCGGGGCCACCCCCGAGTCCGGCGTGATCGACTCCGAGCAACGGGTGTTCGGCTACGAGAACCTGCTCGTGTGCGACGGCTCGGCGATTCCCGCCAACGTCGGCGTGAATCCGAGTCTGACCATAACCGCGCTCGCCGAGCGCGCGGTCGGCCGGATCCCCGTGAAGTCGGTAGCGGCCGAGCCCACCGTCGCCGCGGCGTGAGGTAACGGTCATCGTCGCCGGGCCGAAGGAAGCACCACGCGTTCGGCCACTGGTCGCGGGCAGCGCACGCTCACAGCGTCGTCCAAACGGCCACGGTGGCGGCGAGCACGGCCACCGTCGCCAGCGGCGCCAGGCGACGTAGCGGCAGTGAGGGCGCGTCGGCGCCCGCCAGCTCGCTGGCGATCAGCGTGGCCACGGACCCCTGGGGCGTGGCCAGCGACCCGACGGCGAGCCCGACCGAGGCGGCATATCCCACGGGGGCGGCGGTGATCAGGGCGACGGCCGATGCGCCTACCGGGAGGTTGTTCAGGAGGGCCGCGGCGGCCCCGGAGGCGGTCGCGACGAGGAGGAGCCCGGGAAGCGTGGACCCGAGCCGGCCGAGAGCGGGGACGCCGAGCGCCTGA
>DATCEM010000406.1:0-5703 GCA_036510175.1 Solirubrobacteraceae bacterium
GCTGCCCGTGCCCGGCCTGCGCCGCGGGCTTCTCCCGAGCCTACCTCCACTACCTGCTGCGGGCCGGCGAGCTGACGGCGATCCGTCTCGTGACGCTCCACAATCTCAGCTACATCGAGCGCCTGATGCGCGATCTCCGGCGCTCGATCACCGAAGGCACCCTGGCGCAGACCGCGGCGGCGCTGCGCTCGGGCGCGGCGCCCGGCGCTACTTCGTGTACTGACTGATCAGGCCCTGGAGATCCTTGATCGCAGACTGGACGTCGTGGGTGGCGACGTTGCGCGCGTGCACGACGGTGTTCGAGGTGCTGGTGACGATGATCACGGCGACCACTACGGCCAGGACGAAGGCGATCGCGAACAGGAGCAGCGCGAGCATGCGCCGCATTGCCCGGCCGCCCCGCGACGGCGCCTGCCGATCGGGACGGGACGGCGCCGCCCGGCGCCCCGGGCTCGTCGTCGGGGATGCCGCCGCCGTAGCGGGTCGACGGCGAGGCGCGGAGCTGAGCGGGGCGCGCGCGACCTTGGCCGGGGCGATCCGCGTCGCCGCGGTCGCGTCACGCGCGGGCAGGGCACGGGTCGCGGCCGCGCTTCCGAGGTGCGCGGTCGCCGCGGTGTCGAGCTCCGATTCGCGACCCTCGGCACCGGCGCGGACGGCCTCGGCGAGCACCAGGCCGTCGCTCGGGCGCGCTTCCTGGTCGATCGCCAGCGCCGTCGCCACCACGCGCGCGAGCTCGGCGGGTACGGCGGGGTTGAGCCGGTTGAGCAGCGGCGGCGACTCGCGCTGCTGGCGCAGCGCGAGCTCGGAGAGCGAGTTCGCCTCGTAGGGAAGCCGGCCCGAGAGGAGCTGATAGCTGACCACGCCGAGCGAGTAGATGTCGGCGCGGGGGCCGGCCTCCTCACCCCGCGCCTGCTCGGGGGCGAGGTAGGCGGCGGTTCCCAGGACCGAGCCGACCTGGGTGATGCTCGACTGGTCGGTGGCGCGGGCGATGCCGAAGTCGGCGAGCTTGACCACGCCGCTGTCGGACACGAGCAGGTTGCCGGGCTTGACATCGCGATGGACGACGCCATTTCGGTGCGCGTAGTCGAGCCCGCGGCAGGACTGGGTGATGATCGAAACCGCCTGGTCGACGTCGAGATGGCCGCGGTCGCGCAGGAGCTCGGCGCATGACTGGCCGGAGACGTGCTCCATGACGATGAAATGCTGGTGCGCGGACTCGTCGAAGCCGAAGTCGAACACCTGCACGATGTTCGGGTGGACGAGACGGGCAGCGGCGAGGGCCTCGCGCCTGAACCGCGACACGAACGATTCGTCGTCGGCCAGGTGCTCGGCCAGGAGCTTGACGGCGACGTAGCGCTGGAGTCGCTCGTCGAACGCGAGCTGGACGGTGGACATGCCACCGATGCCGAGTCGGCGCTCGAGCCGGTATCGCCCGGCGATCTTGGTTGCGTTGGTCGTCACTCGCGCCTGTCTAGTTGCCTGTATTACCTGTGTTGCCTTGGCCGCCGCCCGTGTTTCCCGTCCCGCCTGTGGGGGCCCCACCGCCACCGCCGGTAGAGGTTGTACCCGGCGTGGAGGTGGTGGTTGCAGGGCCGGTCGGCGTGCTCGTTGGTGTCGTGGGTGTCGTCGTCGAAGTCGACGTTATCGTCGTCGAGGTCGACGTCGACGTCGTGCGGGGGTTCGTGTCCGTTGCCGTGCTCGTCGTATTCGCATTGTCGGTGCTCGTGCCGACGGTCCCGCCGCAGTCCTTCTTCGCGAGCGTGCGCACCGTCGCGGCGCCATGGCTGAGATCGGACACGAGCGTGGGATTGACTGCCCCCGGAAGGTTTGCCACCTGGGTCTCCACCGCGCCGATCGCCTTCTCGGCGCTCCCGCAGTCGCCGTTCGCGAGATCCGCCGAGGCCGTGTTGAGCTGAGCCGTCAGCGAGCTCGCCTCGCTCGATGAGAGCAGGCCGGAGCTGGCGCCACAGGCGGCCAGAAACGCGGCGACGAGCCCAAGCCCGCCGGCTAGTAGAGCGCGGGAGACGTAGCGCATCCGACGGCCGATGCTACTGACCAAAGCTCAGTCGCTCGGCGAGCGAGTCCGGAAGCCGGGCCGCACGAATGGCCATCGCCGCGCCGACAATGTCGTACTCCGTCCGGTGGTACACAGCACTCCAGTTTTCGGTGTCAAGCTCAATCCAAGCCGCCCGCGGGTCTCCATCGCGCGGCTGGCCGACGCTCCCGGGGTTGATCAGCCATTCGCCGTCGCTCAGGTCGAGCTCCTCATCAGCGGAGTGCGTCTGGCCCGAGGCGGGCGCCCCCTCGAAGCGCGAGAACGAGAGCGCGATGTGCGAGTGGCCGATCAGGCATACCCGGTGGGACTGGACATCGAGACAGAGCTCCGCCTGCAGCGGGGAGAGGACGTACTCCCACACCGGGTCGCGCGGGCTGGCGTGATACAGGCCGACCTCCTCGTCGAGGTTGGTGGGCTCGAGGGTCAGCAGGTACTCGCGCGTCTCAGGGGTGATCGTCGCCTGCGTCCAGGTCGCCGCCAGCGCCGCGCCGCGCGAGAACTCCTCGAGCGGAAGGTCCCCGCGCACGCCCAGGTCATGGTTGCCCGCGAGGCAGACCGCCGCGTGCCGGCGCGCCAGCGCCACGCAGGCATCGGGCTCGGCGCCATAGCCCACGAGGTCCCCCAGGCACCACATTTCCCCACAATCGGTCGCTTCGATTGCGTCGAGCACCGCCTCGAAGGCGTGTCGGTTGCCGTGGATGTCCGAGACGACGGCGATTCGCACCTTCTACAGTCCTCTCCGATGAGCGATGGCCGACGCCCGCGCTGGCTCCCGGCGCTGCTGATCACCCTCGCCGCGGCCGAGGCCGGGGCGCGCCTGCTCGCGCCGAGAACGCGGACGATCAAACCCGCTCGGATCGAGCCGCGATCGTACTTCACCTCCGAGGAGATCGACCGCGGCGCGCGCTTCGCCCGCGGGCAGCTTGCGCTCGGGCTCGCCGGTACCGCCGTCGACCTGGCGGCACTGGTGGCCCTGCTCAGGCGGCCGCCCTCCGCGCCTCGCGCGCTCGCCCGGCTCGGCGACGGACCGGCGGGCGCCGCCGCCGCGGCCGTGGGCCTGTCCGTCGCCTCGACCGCGGTTGGCCTCCCGCTCTCGGTGCTCTCGCGGCGCCGAGCGCTCGCGGTCGGCCTGGCGACCCAGTCCTGGCGTGAATGGGCGCTCGATCTCGCCAAGCAGCTGGCGCTCGGAGTGCCGCTGGCGGCCGCAGGCGGGGGGCTTGCGGTCGCCCTGACGCAGCGCTACCCGCGCGGTTGGTGGGCCCCCGCCGCGGCCGGCTCGCTCGGCGCGGTCACACTGTTCGCGGCGCTCGGACCGGTGGTGCTCGACCCCATCTTTAATCGCTTTACCCCGCTGCCCCCCGGCGACACCCGCGCCGACGTCCTCGAGCTGGCGGGCGCAGCGGGGGTACAGGTGGGCGACGTGTACTCGGTCGATGCCAGCCGCCGCACGACGGCGGCGAATGCGTACGTCACCGGGCTCGGACCGACCAAGCGCGTGGTCCTCTTTGACACGCTGCTCGATCGCTACAGCCGCGACGAGATCAGGCTCGTGGTCGCGCATGAGCTCGCCCACGTGCGTCACCGCGATGTCCAGCGCGGTCTCGCCTACGCGGCGATCGTCGTGCCCGCCGGCGCCTTCGCCGTCCAGCGCCTGAGCTGGTCGCTGGCGCCGACGCGCCGGGGCTCGGCAGGCGCGCTGCCGGCCCTCGCCCTCGCGGCGGCGCTCGTTGCGACACCGATCGGGCTGATCTCCAGCCGTCTCTCGCGGGCCATCGAACGCCGCGCCGACACGCTCTCGCTCGAGCTCACGGACGCTCCCGAGGCGTTCATCTCCTTCGAGCGCCGGATTGCCCTGCAGAACGTCGCCGATCTCGATCCTCCCCGTGCCGTCAGCGCGCTCCTGTCGACTCACCCGCCGACGGCCGAGCGCATCGGCGCGGCCGTGGCCTTCCAGGCCGACGAGATCAGGTCTCCTCGGACCCGCCGAACTCCGGCAGGTTCTTGATCCCCTCGCGGGTGTTCCATTTGGAGAAGTTGTCCTGCATCGCGTCGATCAGCTCGCGCATGAACTTGGGCGAGAGGTTGACGCGGGAGACGACGACGCCGGGGATCTCATCGTCCTCGACCTCGTGATCGACGCGGGCGAAGGTGATCGTGAACTCGTAGTCGGAGTGACTGACGTTGGCGAAGTTCGCGTAGACGCCCCCCATCATGTCCGGGGAGAAATGGATGTTTATGTGGCGCTCGGGCGGATTGGGTTCTTCCATATGCCACGTAGTATCCCATCGTGCGCATCGTCGTCGTCGCCGTGGGCCGGCTGAGGCCGCCGTTCGCCGACGACGTCCAGCACTACCAGAAGCTGCTCGCGCGGCATGTCCGGCTCGAGCTGACGGAGGTTCGCGAGGACGAGCAGGTCGCCCGACGGATGCCCGAGCGCGCGTTCGTGTCGCTCCTGCACCGCGACGGTGAGCAGCTCGACTCGATCGGACTGAGCCGCTTCCTCGAGCAGCGGCGCCAGAGCGGGCGCGACCTGTGCTTCGTCGTCGGCGGCCCGTTCGGGCTCGAGCTCGAGGCCGTCGAGCATCGGATCTCGCTCGGACCGCTGACCCTCCCGCACCAGCTCGCCCGTGTCGTCCTCCTCGAGCAGCTCTACCGCGCCCATAAGATCCTCGCGGGCGAGCCCTATCACTACTGACGGTGAGGGCACGCCGCAGGTACGCTCAGCGCCGTGCCGGACCCCATTCAGCAGGCAGCTCACCACCAGCTCCGCGATCAGCGTCGGCGTGCGCGCCGGGAGCTGGTGCAGTTCGGCCGCCGGCTGATGATCCTCTTGGCAGCGCTCGCGGTGACGATCGTCATCGGGACGGTCGGCTTCGCGATCATCGAGCACGTATCACCGGCCTACGGGTTCGCGTGGACGTTGGACACGGTGACCACGCTCGGCACCATCCCCGAACCGCACGACGGGGCCGGGCGCGCCCTACAGGTAATTCTCGAGGTGTTCGGCATAGGTACGCTCTTCTATGCCCTCGCCACGGTCGCCGAGTTCTTCGTGTCGGGCCGGCTCAGCGGGCTGATCGACGAGCGCCGCATGCAGAAGATGATCGACTCCACGACCGACCACTACCTGATCTGCGGCTACGGGCGCGTCGGGCGCCAGGTGGTGCGCGACCTGCGTGCGGCGAAGGCCCGTTACGTGATCATCGACGTCAACCCGGACAACCGCGAGCACGCGCAGGCCATCGGCTTGCCCTACATAGACGCGTCCGCGTCGGACGACGACGTCCTCCTCCAGGCGGGAATCGAGCGTGCCCAGGGAGTGATCGCGTGCGCGGACTCCGATGCCGAGAACATCTTCATCACCCTGAGCGCCCGCGAGCTGCGTTCTGACATCTTGATCGTCGCGCGCGCCTCGGCCGAGGACTCGGAGAAGAAGCTCCTGCGCGCCGGCGCCGACCGCGTGATCTCCCCCTATAAGACCTCCGGCTCCGAGATGGCCCGTGTCGCCCTTCACCCCCAGGTGGCGATGGCCGTCGCCGCCGCCGATTACCGGATGGAGGAGATCGACGTGCCGCCGCGCGAGATCGCCGAGCGGGTCGGCAGCGAGCTGTCGAAGGACCTCGGATCGGCGCTCGAGCGCACCGAGG
>DATCEM010000407.1:0-3793 GCA_036510175.1 Solirubrobacteraceae bacterium
CTCCCTCCAACGTCTGCGCACCGACTACGTCGACATCTATCGCCCCGCCAGGCTCGACCCGACCGTCCCCATCGAAGAGACCGTCGGCGCGATCGCCGAGCTCGTAGAAGCCGGTTACGTGCGCTACGTCGGGCTGTCCGAGGTTGGCCCGGAGACGATCCGGCGGGCGGGGGCCACGCATCCGATCTGCGACCTTCAGATCGAGTACTCGATCATCTCCAGGGCCATCGAGCGCGAGATCCTGCCGGCCTGTCGCGAGCTCGGGATCGCCGTCACCGCCTACGGGGTGCTCTCCCGTGGGCTCCTGAGCGGCCGCTGGTCGCCCGATCGCCGGCTCGAGAGCACGGACTTCCGCAGCCGCGCGCCCCGCTTCCAGGGCGAGAACCTCACACACAATCTCGCGCTGGTCGACGCGCTCAGGGATATCGCAGCCGCCAAGGACGCTTCCGTGGCCCAGATCGCCATCGCCTGGGTGCTCGCCCGCGGCGAGGACATCGTGCCTCTGGTCGGCGCGCGCACCCGCGAGCGACTCACCGAGGCACTGGCGGCGCTCGAGCTCGAGCTCACCGCCGAGGACCTGCAACGGATCGAGCAGGCCGTTCCCGCCGACGCCGCGGCCGGCGGGCGCTACCCCGAGGCGCAGATGGCGCACCTCGACAGCGAGCGGTGAGCTACTCAGCCCGCCTGAATCGTCATCACATACACGGTGATGAGGATCAGGGCGAGGACGAACCAGTCGACCATTGCCACCCGCCTGGCCAACGACAAGTACTCGGCGCTCCAACTCACCGCGGCGGGGCCGGGGCCGGCGCCGGCGCCGGCGATATCGCGCTCCGCGAGCGCGGCGAGCTTCTTCTCCCGAGGCGCGTAGAACGCTCCGCTGAGGGCGCCGATGACCACGACGATCCCGATCCCCCACTGGACGTAGAAGAGCTTCCACTGGTGGAGGTCCGACGCCAGGTAGATCCCCGCCGCCAGCACGAGGACGAGGCCCGGCGAGATGAGCCGTTGTCCGAGGAGGCGGCGCGTCCGGTAATACCAGGGCATCGCCCGAGGATCGAGCTGCGCGGCGAAGAGGTAGATCAACGGGTAGGCGAACGTCACCCCGAAGGTGACGAGCACGGCCGCGATATGAACGGCGAGGATTACCTCCCAGAAGACCACCGCGGTGACGAGCATCGGCGCGACACGTTAGCGGCGCGGGCCGCGGCGTGCGTCCCCTCCGCGCCGGGCTACAGCGCTTCCCGGTACGCCCCGAAGACGTCGCCCGTCGCAGCGCAGACCTCGCCGAGCGAGCAGCGGTCCTTGAGCGCCTGGCGGATCGGCAGGAGCAGGTTGCCGGTCCCGCGCGCGCCCTCCCGCACCTCCTCCAGTCGCTTCTCCACGAGCTCCTGATCGCGACCTGACTTGAACGCCTTCAGACGCCCGACCTGTTCGCGCTCGGACTCGGGATCGACGCGGAGGATGTCCTCGATCTCGGGGGTGTCCTCGACGTATTTGTTGACGCCCACCACGATGTCCTGACCCGTCCGGTAGCGCTCGTGGTAGCCGAAGGCCGACTCCTCGATCTCGTTCTTGATGAAGGCGATGGCGTGGACCGAGCCGCCGAGCTCGTCGACCTTGGCGATGAGCTCGAGCGCTCGCGTCTCGATCTCATCGGTCAACGCCTCAACGAAGTACGAGCCGGCGAATGGGTCGACGGTGTCGGCCGTGCCCGATTCGTGAGCGATGATCTGCTGCGTGCGCAGCGCGATCTTGGCTGCGCGCTCGGTGGGCAGCGCAAGGGCCTCGTCGAAGCCGTTCGTGTGCAGGGACTGAGTGCCCCCGCAGACGGCGGCGAACCCCTGGAGCGCGACGCGGACGATGTTGTTCTGCGGCTGCTGAGCGGTCAGCGTCACGCCGCCGGTCTGAGTGTGGAAGCGCAGCCGCCACGACCGCTCGTCCTTGGCGCCGAAGCGCTCGCGCATGATCTTCGCCCACATCCGGCGGGCGGCCCGGAACTTGGCGACCTCCTGAAAGACGTTGTTGTGTCCGTTGAAGAAGAAGGCGAGGCGGGGAGCGAACTCGTCCACGCCCAGCCCGGCGTCGAGCGCTGCCTGCACGTAGGCAATCCCGTTGGCGAGCGTGAACGCAACCTCCTGGACGGCGGAGCACCCTTTCTCGCGGAAGTGATACCCCGAGATGGAGATCGTGTTCCATTTCGGCACGCGCTCGTGGCAGTAGGCGAACAGGTCGGTGGTGAGCCTGATCGCTCCCTCGGGGGGATAGATGAAGTTACCCCGCGCGATGTATTCCTTGAGGATGTCGTTCTGCGTGGTGCCTCGGAGCTGCTCGGACGGGACTCCCTGTTCCTCAGCGACCAGCTCGTAGAGGAGGAGCAGCACCGCCGCTGGAGCGTTGATGGTCATCGAGGTCGAGACCTGCTCGAGCGGGATCGCGTCGAACGCCGTGCGCATGTCGTCGATGGTGTCGATGGCGACGCCGGTGCGCCCCACCTCCCCCAGGCAGCGCGGGTGGTCGGAATCGAGCCCGAGCTGCGTCGGAAGGTCGAAGGCCATCGACAGGCCGGTCGAGCCGTGCTCGAGCAGGTACCGGTAGCGCTCGTTGGACTCCTTCGCGCTCGCGTATCCGGCGTACTGGCGCATCGTCCACAGCTGCTTGCGGTACATCTCCCGGTGCACGCCCCGCGTGTACGGGTACTCGCCGGGGTCGCCCAGCTCGAGCGGATCGGGAAGATCACTCTCGCTGTACAGAGGAGCGATCTCGACCCCCGAGTCGGTGTAGCGATGCTCGTCATCGGGGCCCGTGATCGGGGCCACGGTCCGGTGCTCGGGAGTGGTTGCCATCTACGGGGGAGGTTACCCGGGGTCCGGCCAGGGGGCCAGCGAGATTGCCAATACGGTCGCGCCGCGGTCCGCGGGGCGGGCGCGGCGCCGTCCCTGCGCGGTCGCGACGCCGTCCCTGCGCGGTCGCGACGCCGTCCCCGGCGCGGGGGCGGCGCCGAGGTCCGCGAGCGCCGGTGGATAGCCTTCTCGGCATGAAGGTGCGGATCCGCCTCTTTGCCGCCCTGCGCGAGCGCGCCGGTACGGACCAGGTCGAGCTCGATCTCCCCGAGCAGGCCCGCGTGCGTGACGCGCTCGACCTGCTCCGGACCGTGACCAGCGACCTTCCGGTGGTCATGGCCATCAACCAGGAATACGCGAACGAGGACGCCGTCCTCCAGGCGGGCGACGAGCTCGCCCTGATCCCACCCGTCTCGGGTGGCTCGCAGGTCCATGCGCGCGTCATCGACACGGCGATCGCCGTCGACCCTCTGCTCGAGTTCGTACGCAGCCCCGGCGCCGGCGCCGTCGTCACCTTCCTCGGCGTCACCCGCGAGGTCGACCACCTCGAGTACGAGGCCTACGGCGAGATGGCCGAGCGCCAGATCGCCGAGATCGTCACCGAGGCGGTGGAGCGCCACGGCCTGTGCGCGGCCGCCGCCGAGCACCGCACCGGCACCGTCCCGCGCTCGGAGCCATCGGTCGCCGTGGTCGTCTCAGCCCCCCACCGCGGCGAGGCGTTCGCCGGCGCCCGCGAGATCATCGACCGGATCAAGGCGCAGGCGCCGGTGTGGAAGAAAGAGTCCGGCGAGTGGGTACCGGGCTCCGTTCCCGGCTCTTCGTAGTGGCCTGTCGCGGGTCGTCGCGGCTCGCGGCTCGCGGGTGGCGGGTGGCGGGACGATGGGCGCTGGGCGAGCTTTCGCCGGGAGGGTGGGCGATTAACGGACGCCCCTCGTCCGTAAAACGCCCAC
>DATCEM010000408.1:0-3002 GCA_036510175.1 Solirubrobacteraceae bacterium
CGAGGACGCGCTCGAGGCGCTCAACGAGCTCGAGCTGCCGCTCGCCGAGCGACTCGAGCCACTGGTCGGCGAAGTCCAGGAGCTCGGACCGCAGATGGCCGCGCTGCTCGTACCCAACATCGACGTCGCGCTCGACGAGGAACAGACCAAGCGGGCCTTCTGGAGCGCCTTCCGCGCGCTCGGCGACTGGTACGCCGAGCTGCCTCCCTACTGATCGCCCTTCCGGCCGCGCGTCGGCCCAAGGATCAGCAGCAGCGCGATCACAACAACGACGGCCGCGACAACGACGGCCCACAGCGGGGCCGGGTCAGCTGCGTGTGCGAGGACAAGCAAGGCAGTCGCTCCCTGGTCGATTTGCGCCGCGTGAGGCTCCCGACGCGGAGCCGCGAGCGGCGCCGCGTCGGGAAGCTATGGCGTGGCACGCACCCGGGTGTTGCGATGCGGTAACCGGGAGCGACCGGCGCTCCTGCCGTTTCAGGGGACCGTCAGGACGACCTTGCCGAGCTTGGCGCCCGCCTGGAAGCGCTCGTAGGCGGCGGCGACATCGGCGAGCTGGAAGGTCGCGGCGATTGGGACGCGCACTCTGCCCGCGGCGAGCGCCGGCAGGACGTGGCGCTCGATGGCCCGCGCAGCCTGCGCCTTCTCCTCGAGCGCGCGGTGGCGGAGCATCGAGCCACGGATCGTCGCGCGCTTGCCCATCAGCGCGCGCAGGTCTAGCTGCGCGTCAGCGCCGGCGCCGGTCCCAATCACAGCGATCCGCCCCTGTGGCGCCAGAGCCTCGAGGTTGGCGGGAAGGTTAGGCGCGCCGACGAGCTCGAGGATCACATCGAACGGGCCGTGGGCGGCGAACTCGTCGGGGAGGAGGACGGTTGCGCCGAGCTGCGCGACCGCGGCACGGAGCTCGGGGTTGCGAACCGTTGCGAAGACCTGTGAGCCCGCCAGCTGGCCGAGCTGGACCGCCGCCGTGCCAACGCCGCCCGCGGCCCCGTGCACGAGCAAGCGCTCGCCCGGGCCGAGCGCGCACTGCGTGAAGAGCGCGTCGTGGGCGGTCGTGAAAACCTCAGGGAAGGCGCCGGCGGCCGGCCAATCGACGTTGTCCGGGACCGGCATCAGCTGGCGCTCGTGGACCGTCGCGAGCTCCGCGTGGCCGCCGCCGCCGACGATCGCCATCACGCGGTCGCCGATCTCGAAGCGGGCGGCCCCGGGGCCGAGGGCGGCGACCTCGCCGGCGAGCTCGAGGCCGGGTATGTCGGGCGGTGTGCCGGCGGGCGCGGGATAGCCGCCGGCGACCTGCATCAGGTCAGCGCGGTTCAGGCCGGCGGCGCGCACGCGAACGAGGACCTCCCCCTTGCCGGGGACGGGGTCGGGGTGCTCGCGGGGCTCGACGCGGCCCGGCTCGAGGACCGTCGCGGCGATCATCGGCTGCTCAGCGGGCCAGCACCGCGACGCACTCGATGTGCGGCGTCTGGGGGAACATGTCGATCGGCATGACGCGCCCGAGCCGGTAGCCCGCCTCCGTGAGCTGGGCGGCGTTCGGGGCGAGCGTTGTCGGGTTGCAGGAGACGTAGACGATGCGCTTGGGCGCCGCGTCGATGATGCGGCGCACGACCTTCTGGGAGAGGCCGGCGCGCGGAGGATCGACGACGACGACGTCGGGGCGCCCGGCCCGCGAGGTCAGCTCGCCGAGGGCGAGGCGCACGTCGCCGGCATAGAACGACGCGTTCGTGATCTCGTTGGCGCGAGCGTTGGCGATCGCATCGGCGACGGCCTCGGGGACGATCTCAAGACCGTGGACGCTGCCGGCGTGCCCGGCCAGGCTGAGCCCGATCGTCCCCGTGCCGCAGAAGAGGTCGAAGATGCGCTCCCAGCCGCGCAGGTCCGCCGCCTGCGCAGCGAGGCCGTAGAGACGCTCGGCCATCTCGGTGTTCGTCTGAAAGAAGGCATCCGGGGAGATCGCGACGCGCAGGCCGCAGATCTCCTCGGCGATCGTCGGCGTGCCGGAGATCAGCTCGGTGTTGCCGCCCTGGCTCGTCTCCGCCAGCGCATCGGTGCGCGTGTGCAGGAGACTCTGGACGCTCAGCGCCTCCGCGAGGGAGGCGGCGTCGAGCTCGCCTGGAGTCGTGACGATGCGGACCTGAAGCTCGCCGGTTCGCCTGCCCTCGCGCACGACGAGGTTGCGCAGGAAGCCGGCATGAGTGCGGCGGTCGAACGGGGCGAGGCCCTGCCCACGGCACCAATCGAGCGCGACCTGCCGCGCCGCATTCGCGGGCTCGGACGCCAGCAGGCAGTCGTCGAGCGGGACGATGCGCTCCCAGGAACCAGGTTCGTGAAAGCCGAGCACCAGCTCGCCATCGGCTCCCGCACCGAAGGAGTACTCGAGCTTGTTGCGGTAGCGCCAGAGCTGCTCGGCCGGGACGATCTCCTCCAGCGCGAAGCCGTCGAGGTGCCCGATGCGGCGCAGGGCATCGTCGATCTGCGCCTGCTTGATCTCGACCTGGCGCTCGTAGGCGAGCTCCTGCCATGGCGCACCGGGGTGCTGCGCCAGGGGCGCCACGCGGTCCGGTCCGGGCTCGAGCAGCGCGGTCGCGCGGGCCTGCGCGTAGGCGCGTTTGCGGTGATGAATCCGCGCACGTACGCGATCGCCGGGGAAGGCGCCCTCGACGAAGACGACGTAGCCGTCGTGACGGGCGACACCGGCGCCGCCGAAAGCGAGCGAGTCGATGTGCAGCTCGAGCTCGTCGCCGACGTTCGGCCGCGACGGCCCGGCCTCTACGGGAGGAGCCATTCGAGCAGCGCCTTCTGCGCGTGGCGGCGATTCTCGGCCTGATCCCAGATCCGCTGGCGGCGTCCGTAGAGCACCTCGGCGGTGATCTCCTCGCCCGGGTGGGCAGGCAGGTCGTGCATCGCGAACGCCTCTGGTAGCGCGTGGTACAGCAGCCCGTCGTCAATGCGGTAGGCGGCGAGTGCCGCGCGCCGCGCCTGTGCATCGTCCTCGTCGCCCA
>DATCEM010000409.1:0-6851 GCA_036510175.1 Solirubrobacteraceae bacterium
ATGTCGTGCGTGATCCGGTCGCCCTCCTGCTCGCAGATCAGGATGTCCCGGGCGAGATCCTTGCTGTCCGGATAATTGCGGAGCATCCGATCGAGCAGATCCGCCGCGTGCCGGATGTTCTGCCCCGCCTCCTCGAACAGCTCGAAGAACACGCGATCGCGAGGGGCGAAGACGTTGGACAGCCGTCCCATCCGGGGGATGCTACTTCCCGACCCGGCACTCGGCGGCGCCGAGGAATCAAGCAGATGCCGGGCATCGCCCGGACGCGCCCGGCGATCCGACCGAATCAACCAGCGATGCCTTGGCGGAAGCTCGCTAGCTCGTCCTCGTCGATCGAATAGGTGTGCTCGGGGCCGGGGAAGGCGCGGGTGCGGACTTCGGCGGCGAACTGGGCGACGCCGGCGACCATCTCGGCCTTGAGCTCCGCGTAGCGCTTGGCGAAGCGCGGGGCCATCCCGTCGTAGATCCCGAGCAGGTCGTGGAAGACGAGCACCTGCCCGTCGGTGCCGGCACCGGCTCCGATCCCGATCACCGGGATGTGGAGGTGGGTCATCACGTCATCGGCGACGGCGGCGGGGATCGCCTCGAAGACGATGGCGAAGCAGCCTGCCTCCTCGAGGGCGATCGCGTCGTGCGCGACCTCGATCGCGCGCGCCGCCGTGCGTCCCTGGGCGCGGTAGCCGCCGAGAGCCGTGGCGGTCTGCGGCGTCAGGCCGATGTGTCCCATCACCGGGATGCCCGCGTTGACGATGGCGCGTGCGCGCTCGGCGCTCGTGCCTCCGCGCTCGAGCTTGACGGCGTCGCAGCCGGCCTCCTTGACGAATCGCTGTGCGGTGGCGACGGCCTGCTCGTTCGATGCCTCGTAGGAGCCGAACGGCAGGTCGCCGACGAGCAGCGGCGAGCGCAATCCACGCCGAACCGCGGCGGCGAGCATGAGCATCTCGTCGGTGGAGACGGGCACCGTCGACGGGTAGCCGAGCACGGTCATCGCGCCCGAGTCTCCGACGAGCACCACGTCGACGCCCGCGGCTTCGGCGACCTGGGCCGAGGGATAGTCGTAGGCGGTGACCATGACGATCGGCTCCCCGACGCGCTTCTTCTCGGCGAGGCGGGGGAGGGTCATCGGCAGCGGTGCGTCCATGCCGTGGGGAATGGGAACCTGGGGGGTTGCGGACATGTCTTTCGTCTCCTTTGGGCGGTTGGCGCCTGGCGCTCGGCGATCAGCCGAGCAGGGTCGCCACCTCGCGGTCGACGCTGATGATGTGATTGCGTACGCCCACGTGGACGACGCGCGGTTCGTAGTTCGCGAGCTCGTCGGGGTCGTAGGCGGCGTAGGAGATGACGATGATCGTGTCGCCGCTGTGCACCAGGCGAGCGGCGGCACCGTTGACCTTCATCTCTCCTGAGCCGGCCACGCCGGCGATCGTGTACGTCTCGAAGCGGGCGCCGTTGTTGACGTCGACGACCGCCACCTGCTCGAACTCGCGGATATCGGCGGCTTCGAGGAGGTCGGCGTCGACGGTGATCGATCCGACGTAGTTCAGATCGCAGTCGGTCACCGTCGCCCGGTGGATCTTCGACTTCAGCATCGTGCGCTGCACGTCAAGGCCTCCCGTTGATGGTCATGATCTGGTTGTCGATTAGTCGGGCGGCGCCGACCTGCGCGGCGACGACGACGAGGACCTCATCGTCGATCACGCGCACCGGCGCCAGGGTGTCTGTCGAGACGAGCTCGAGGTACTCAGGCTCGACTCCAGCGGAGGTCATCTGCGCCCGCGCCTGCCCGGCGAGCTTCGCGGCGTCGCGCTCACCGGTCGCCAGGGCGGCCCGCGCGCCCTCGAGGGCTCGGCTGATCGCCGCCGCGCGGGTGCGCTCCTGCGGCGTGAGGAGTGCGTTCCGGCTCGACATCGCGAGGCCGTCGGTCTCGCGGACGGTGGGGCAGACCTCGATGCGCACCGGGATGTCGAGATCGCGCACCAGCCGCTTGATGACCAGCGCCTGCTGAGCATCCTTCTGCCCGAAGTAGGCGACGTCGGGTCCGACGATGTTGAAGAGCTTGCTCACCACGGTGGTGACGCCGTCGAAGTGGCCGCGACCGCGGTGGGCGCCCTCGAGCGTCTCGGTGACTCCGGAAACGGACACCGTGGTCGCGAAGCCTGGGGGATACACCTCGGTGACCGGCGGCGCGAACAGGTAGTCGACGCCCGCCTCGGTGGCGAGCAGCGCGTCCTGCGCCTCATCGCGCGGGTAGCGGTCGAGGTCATTTGGCTCGTCGAACTGGGCCGGGTTGACGAACAGGGACACCACGAGCTCGTCGCACTCTTCGCGCGCCCGGCGCATGAGCGACAGATGCCCCTCGTGGAAAGAGCCCATCGTCGGGACGAGGCCGATGGACCGCCCGGTGCGGCGCGGCTCGGCCAGCGCGGCCCGCAGCTCGGGGATCGTGCGCACCGTTCTCACGCCAGGACCTCCGCGAGCCCGCGGTCGGTCCGGTGGGCGAGGGCTCGCGTGGCATCGGTCAACGCGTCGAAGAGCTCGAGGAGCTCGGGCGTGCGCGCGGCGAGCTCCGCCCGCTGGCGGTCGACCGTCACCTCGTCGCCGCGCGCCACCGGCCCGGTGAGGGCTCGCTCGGGGCCCATCGCCGCCCAGTTCTCCACCGTCGCCCGGACGAGCGGCGCGAGCAGGGTCCGATCGACGCCCGCGGTGGCGGCGATCCGCTCCGCGGCGGCCTCCAGGGTGACGAGGAAGTTCGACGCGATCGAGGCGGCGGCGTGGTACGCGACACGGTCGCGCTCATGGATCTCGACGGCCTGGAGGCCCAGGGCGGCGGCGAGCTCTCTCGCCGTCTCCAGGGCACGCTCGGTCGTGCCGGCGATCGCCGCCCCGGCGCCGCGGAAGCTCGCTCCCTGAGCCGTCACCGTCATCAGGGGGTGCAACGAGAACGCCTCATGGGGCGCGAGCGTCGCGAGACCGGTCGCCCCCGAGCAATGGCCGATGAGCGGGCCGGCCGACAGGCACGCGGCCACCGCGGCGATCTCCTGGTCGGGAACGCACAGCAGGACAACGTCGACCCCGCTGGGTGTCGCGCCGCGTCCGAGCGGGCCGTCGATCGCGTAGCCGGCTTCGCCGAGGGCGTCCGACAGCGCTCGGCCGAGACGGCCAGCGCCAATGATGGCGATCTTAGTGCGCGCGGATTCTGGAGGAAGATCCCGTTCCAGTTCCCTCATGGAGATACCGGTCGGTTGGGGGCATGGTGTTCAGTCTTGTCGATGTGCGGTCCGTCCCCTGAAGGTGACGGCCACAGCGTGAATGGTACCCGTCGGCGGGTCGAAATAACATGCGTCTCCTGTGACTGGCCCCACAGAACGCCGCGACCAGCTCAAGGCGGTCTACGACGAAGCCATGGGCTGCGTTCGGTGCCCGCTGCACGAGTCCCGCACGACGGTGGTCTTCGGGGCCGGCAACGCGGACGCCGAGCTCATGTTCGTCGGCGAGGCGCCCGGGGCGCACGAGGACAAGCAGGGCCTTCCCTTCGTCGGTCAGGCCGGCAAGCTGCTCGACAAGCTGCTGAGCGAGATCGGTATGGATCGGCGCGATGTCTTCGTGGCGAACGTCATCAAATGCCGACCTCCCGGCAATCGCGACCCGCATCCCGGGGAGATCGAGTCGTGCCAGTCCTACCTGTGGCGGCAGGTCGAGCTCATCGAACCGGCGGTGATCGCCACCCTCGGGAACTTCTCGACCAAGCTCCTGCGGGGCGACACGACGGGAATCTCGCGCCTGCACGGCACCCCGGAGGTCCGCATGGTCGGGGCCCGCGCCGTCCGGCTCTATCCGCTCTTTCACCCCGCCGCCGCTCTGTATACGCCGCGGATGCTCGAGACGCTGCGCGCCGACTTCCAGCGCCTGCCCGAGGTACTGGCGCTCGGGCCGCCGCAGCAGCCAGAGCCCGCCCCGCCGATGCCCGACGCCTCGCCGGATCTCCTCGAGCCGATGCCCGAGCTCGAACCCGAGGCACCGCCGTCGCCGGTCGAGCCCGAGCAGGCGGCGCAGCTGGGACTGTTCTAGACGAGCTCTGGGCTCATCGCTGCGCCTTCCGTAGCCTGCGCCGGGTCCGGTGGTGCGCCTGTGTCCGGGGGAGCGCCCCAGCTGCGCAGGGCGATGGCGAAGGCGAAGAGCGCGCCGGCGGCCTGGACGGCGAGCACGACGGCGGCGAATCCCGCCGGCTTCTGGCTCGCGTTGACCAGGAGTATGGGCTCGGCCACCGCGACGGCGGCGAGCACGATGAGGAACCAGAAGCGCTTGAGCGCGAGCATGTACTGGATCGCCAGGTACGTGGCGGCGAGCACGGTGAAGGCGAGGCCGAGGATGAACAGCGAGTCAGACGCGGTCGCTCGCGCCTTCCCGAAGGCGAGCTCGAGGAGCAGGTGCGGCGCCACGGCGAAGATGAGCAGGCACGGAACGGCGACCACGGCGATGATGAGCAGCGCGCGGGCGAGCACCGGCCGGGTGTCCTGCCCGGCGGCACGGCGACGCGAAACCTCGGGCACGAGATAGAAGCCCGCGCCCATGGCGACCCAGATCACGACCTTCGCGGCAACCGCCGTCGCGCTGTAGGAGCTGGCCACGTCCTTGGGAAAGCGGTGCTTGGCGGCGATGATGTCGATGTTCTGGAGCACCGCGATCACGGCGAGCGCGGCGATCGGCGCCCACGCCCGCTTGACGTGCAGCCACAGACTGAGCGCCGGACCTCGCCCCGGCACGGCCAGGCCGACCTCGCGGCGGATCACGAACAGGCAGTACAGCGACATGGCGACGAAGGACAGCGGCGTTCCCAGGTAAGCGCCGCTCACCCCGAGGCCGGCGAGGGCGAGCACGGCGCCGATGATCAGCCGCACAGACTGCTCGCCGATCAGGCTCAGCCCAACGGTGCGGTAGTCGCCGGTCCCCTGGAGCACGCCGCGAAGGATCGTGAGCAGCAGATACAGGCAGCCGGCGGGGACGCCGAGCGCTGCCGCCCAAGCGTTGTCCTTGACGCCGACGGCGTCGGCTATGGGCTGGCGGAAGAGCACCGAGAGGACGGCCATCACCGCGGTGAAGACGAGGATCGACTTGGTCCAGCTGCGGACCGTCGCTGCGAGCCCGGGTCCGACGCCGAGATGGCCGAGAACGGCCTCACGCGCGGTGGCGACTTGCATGGCATAACCAGCGACTGCGAGGATCAGGAAATAGCTGACGAGCGCCGCCAACGACCCGTAGTTATCGCCGAGCAGTCGCGCGAAGACGACGGTGGAGCCGAGCGCAATGACGTTGTTGGCCATCATCGCCCCCGCGAGCCAGGAGGCCTGGGCCGTCTCCGAGCCGCGCAGACTTCTCAGCATGGGGGCGTAGCGCTCCCTAAGGGCCGACACGCCAGCCCCGTTCCGATCCCGTCTCAGGAGGACTCATCGCTCAAATCACGGTAGCGAAGCGGGGTGTCATCAGGTCGCCCGAACGCTCCGCGGTCGCCGCCACGTACTCTATGGTTCCGCACCGGCAATGCTCCGTCCTCGGCCTCTCGTGATGCTCATCGCAGCGCTTGCGCTGCTCGCCGGCGCGCTCGTCTTCGCCCCGCTGGGGTCGACGCAGAGCGGTCTGCCGACGCTCTCCGCGACGCCTCCGGTCGCCCTGGCGCCGGCCTCCACGACCCCGACGGCGACGACGCAGCTGCCCAAGACCGGGCTCGACGACGCCCTCGTCGCCCTGACGGGACTCGGCATGCTCGCTGGGGGCGCGGCGCTGCGACGGGCGCGCGGCGCCCCCGCGTCGCGCTGGCGCAGGTGACCCGGAGGGTCGAGACCCTCGGCTTCGAGCAGACCGAAGAGCTCGCCGCCGAGCTCGCCGCGACCCTGGTCCCGGGAGATGTGGTGCTGGTGTCAGGGGAGCTCGGCGCCGGCAAGACGACGTTCGTTCGCGGGGCCTGCCGCGCGCTCGGGGTCACCGACCCAGTGACCAGCCCCACCTTCACGATCGGGCAGCGCTACGCGGGACGTGTGCCGATCTCGCACCTCGACCTGTACCGCCTGGAACCCGCGCCCTCCGATGCCGCGCTGCCCGGCGGTCTCCCGGGCGAGGACCCTGCGCTGCTGGAGGACTACCTGGGACCCCACACCATCGCCTTCGTCGAATGGCCCGAAGGTGGTGAGGGGGCGCTTGGGGCTCACGCGAGGATCGCCTGCCGAGTCCGCCTCGAGCATCGGGGCGGGGACCGCCGCGCGGTGGATATCGAATGAGGGTGCTTGCCTTCGACACGGCTACGGCCGCGACCACGGCGGCGCTGTGCGATCCCGCGGCCGGCCTCGAGGCCGAGCTCCGCGACGACCCCCCGCCGGGGGAGCGTCCGGGGCACGCGACGAGGCTGCTGCCGATGGTCGCCGAGCTGATCGACCGGGCCGGTGGCGGCTGGGAGGCGGTCGGGGCGATCGCGGTGGGAATCGGTCCGGGAACGTTCACCGGGCTACGGATCGGGGTGGCCACCGCGCGCGCGCTCGCCCGCGGCCGCGAGCTCCCGCTGGTGGGGGTCTCCAGCCTGGCCGCGCTCGCGGCGGGCGCCACCGCGCCGGGTCGCAGCGAGGACATGGTGCTCGCGGTGATCGACGCCCGTCGCGGCGAGGCCTTCGCGGCCGCGTGGCGCGGTCAGGAGCCCGAGCTCGATCCATGCGCCCTGCGCCCCGAAGCGCTCGCGCTCGAGGTGGTCCGGCTCGCCGACGCCAGCGGAGCGATGCCCCTGACGATCGGGGACGGGGCGCTACGATTCAGGGAGCAGCTCGAAGCCGCCGGGGCAGCGGTGCCGCCGGCGGATTCGTCACTGC
>DATCEM010000410.1:0-2110 GCA_036510175.1 Solirubrobacteraceae bacterium
CGCGGCTTCGCACCTCGACGATCACCCACACGGCGCAGATCACCGCGCCGACGGCGATGAGACCGATCGTCTTCGCTGAGCCCCAGCCCCAGGTGATGGTCTCGCTGACCGCGACCAGGATCACCGATATGCCGATGCTCATGAGCACGGCCGCGAGCCAGTTGATCCGGCCGGGAACGCGCACCGGGGACTCGGGCACGAAGCGCCAGGTGCAGACGGCGGAGATGACGATGACCACGAGCGGCACCCAGTAGAGCCAGTGGTAACTGAGGTGCTCGATGATCAGGCCCGCGAGGACGATGCCGGCCCCGGCGCCGACGCCGAGGATGGACGAGAGGATCCCGATGCTCCCGGCCACCCTCTCGCGCGGGAACTCGTCGCGGACGATGCCGAAGGCGAGCGGGAAGATCCCGCCTCCCGCGCCTTGGATCACGCGGGCGGCGATCATCACCGGCAGCGAGGTCGACAGCGCGCCCAGGAGGGTGCCACCGGCGAGGATCACGAGGGTCAGCAGGAGGACGCGCTCCTTCCCGTACATGTCCCCCAGGCGCCCGAGGATCGACGTGCCCACCGAGGCGGAGAGCAGGTAGCCGGTGAGCAGCCAGGTGACCCCGTTCTCGCTCGCGTGGAGGCTGTGCTGGATCGAGGGCAGGGCCGGGATGACCGTGGAGCTCAGGGCGGCGTAGGCCGCTCCGGCGAGCGCGAGCACGGCGAGGGTGATGTTCGGATGAGCGCGCTCGGAATGAGGTTCGGTCATGGCTAGCGGCGAGAGGCGGTGATGGCGAGAACGAGACGTAGACCCGAGCCCGGCGCCTCCAGCGAGGTCCCTGGGCTACTATAGCGGAATGAGCATTCCGCCAGTCGTGCTGGAGCCTGCCTGGGCCCTCCTCACCCCCGAGGCCAAGCGGGTGCGACTGCTCAAGGCCGCCGGCGAGGTGTTCGCCAGGGACGGCCTCGATACCCCGATGCCCGTCGTCGCCGCCGCTGCGGGCGCCGGGGTCGGCAGCGTGTACCGCCAGTTTCCCTCCAAGCGCGAGCTCATCGCCGAGCTCGTCATCGATCGCCTCGATCAGATCGCCGCCGGCGCCCATCAAGCGGGCGAGCGCGAAGGCGACCGCTGGGCGGCGCTCACGGAGATGCTGTGGAGACTCGTCGAGCGCCACTCCTGCGATGACTTCTTCGGCGAGGCGATGCTCACCGTCGCCGATCACGCGGCGGTGATCGCGGCCACCGAGCGCGCGAGCAAGTCCCTCGGCCAGCTCCTGATCGACACCCGCGCCGAGGGTCGCCTGCGCAGCGATGCCACGCCGGTGGATCTCCGCCTGCTCTTCGCCGCCACCCGCGCCGCCAAGCAGGTCGAGCCGATGGCCTGGCGACGCATGCTCGAGCTCCTCATCGACGCCCTCG
Source organism: Solirubrobacteraceae bacterium (assembly GCA_036510175.1). Taxonomy (GTDB): domain Bacteria; phylum Actinomycetota; class Thermoleophilia; order Solirubrobacterales; family Solirubrobacteraceae; genus Palsa-465. The sequence continues at coordinate 1,408 of DATCEM010000410.1, forward strand.
ACACCCGGCGCGGCCCAGCCGGGAACGGCGGCGACGGCAGGCGTTAATACGCCCGCAAGACCGCCCCCGCATCATCTCCTCACATGCTCTTGCTCCTGCTCTTCGCTCTGATCGCCGGTGCGGGCACGGCGATCACTCCCTGCGTCCTGCCTGTGCTGCCGGCGCTCCTCTCGGCGAGCGCCCTCGGCGGACGGCGACGACCGTTCGGGATCGTCCTGGGACTGGCGCTGACCTTCACCATCGCCATCGTCGCCCTGGCGCAGCTCGCCAAGGGAGTGGGCCTCGCCAGCGGCGCCACGCGCACCCTCGCCGTCGTCGTCCTCATCTCCTTCGGGCTGGTCATGCTCATCCCCGAGCTCGCCGAGCGGGTCCAGGCCCCCCTCTCCCGCCTGGCGCGCTTCGGTCCCCGCTCGCGAGGGAACGGGTTCTGGTCGGGCCTGTTCGTCGGCGGCGCGCTCGGCTTCGTCTGCGCCCCGTGCGCGGGCCCCATCCTCGCGGCGGTGATCTCGGTCAGCGCATCGGGCAACACCTCCACCCGCGTGGTCGCGGTGGCGATCGCCTACGTCGCCGGTCTCAGCGCCGTGCTGACGCTCTATTCGATCGGCGGGCGCCGGGTGATGGACCTCGTGCGGCGCAAGGCCAGGGGCCACGTGGTCGAGCGGACGCTCGGCATCGTCCTGCTCCTCACCGGGGTGGTGATGGC
>DATCEM010000411.1:0-2232 GCA_036510175.1 Solirubrobacteraceae bacterium
GAGCGCGGTCGCCGTGGCGAGCTTTCTGCTCTTCACACCGGGCTACCCCGACTCGGTCGCCGCTTCGATCGGCGCCGTCCGCGACGCGCTCCTGCTGGCCGACCACGCGCCCCGCAGCTCCGATCCGGTCCTGCGCCTGTCGCGAATCCTCGCCGACCTCGGCTTCCGCGCGCGTGGCGCATCGGCGAAGGGGAGCCTGCTCGGGATCTGCGAGAGCGTCGGCTCCGAGCTCGCGCTAACCGACACCGACATCTCCGAGCGCTACTTTGGCGGTGTCGCGCCGGCGGAACGCCTGATGACCGCCTAGTCATGATCTGGCGGCGCGCCCAAACACACTCGCCTTCTCGGTTTGCGCTGCGCCAACCGGGGGAGGGAACGCACAGCTGATGCACTTCGCGATCCACTACACGACCGAGTACCTCTACGAAGCGCCGGTCACCGACAACCTGAACGCCCTGCGCGTCAGGCCTGCGATCACCGCCACCCAGCGCGTCGATGAGTTCCACGTGCGAATCGACCCGGAGTCGCGACTGGGTCGCCACAGCGATTATTTCGGCACCGAGGTGATCGAGTTCGGCATCTCCAGGCCTCACAGTGCCCTGTCGATCGACGTGCGCGCTCGCGTCGTCACCTCCGAGCCCGCCGAGCCACCCGAACCTGAATGGGACGAGCTGTACGCGCCGGCCTATGTCGAGGCGGCCGCCGAGTATCTGCTTGCGAGCATTCCGGAGCCCTCGCCGAGTGCGCTCGAGGAGTTCAACCACCTCGCGCAGGCTTCGTCTCCGCTGAGCGCCGCGCTGCACCTGTGCGAGCACATTCCCGACCGCTTCGCCTACCGCCGCGGCATCACCTACGTCGGCTCGACGGTCGCGGACCTGCTCGACATCGGCGCCGGCGTCTGCCAGGACTTCGTGCACCTCGGCCTGATCGTCCTGCGGCGCGCCGGGATCGCCGCACGCTACGTCTCCGGCTACCTTTTCGCCGCTTCCGCAGACGGCGGCGACGACTCGGTCGAGGTCGACACGCACGCCTGGCTCGAGATCCTGCTGCCCGACGCGAGCGGTCGCGGCGAGCCGGTCTGGGTCGGCCTTGACCCGACGAACCGCACGCGTGCCGGCGAGCTCTACGTGAAGATCGGCCACGGTCGCCACTACGACGACGTGCCGCCGATCAAGGGGGTCTACCGCGGTGGCCCCTCGCACCTGAACGCCCGTGTTCTGATGACGCGGCTCGACCCCGCGACGAGCGCGCGCGCCTAGCGCACTCGAAGCGGCTGCGATCGCCGGCGCGGCTGACTATCTTGTGCAGCCGATGACGGGCAGTGCACGCCGCACACCGCTGCGGCCTCACGCGCTCGGCGCGATCCTCCTCGCGACCGTGGCGCTAACGCTCAGCGCCAGCGCGCTCGCGACGGTGGCCGCTGCCGCGACCCCGCCAAGTTCGCCGGCGTGCCTGCCACAGACGCTCGACGCGTCAGGCGTGCTGGCGAACACGCCGCTGCTCGTCAGCCCGGTCCCCGGCTCCGCCGACGCCACACCCCAAAACCAGATCAGCTTCCTCGGCGCGCCCGCCGAAACGATCACGGATGTCACGGTGACGGGCAGCCAGTCCGGCCCGCACGCGGGCACGCTCGAGCCCTACTCGCAGCTGAACGGCGCGAGCTTCGTCCCGACCGAGCCGTTCACCTCCGGCGAGACGGTCACGGTCGCCGGTACCTACACCGCGACCGGCGGCACTCCGGTTCCTTTCAGCTACAGCTTCGTCGTCGCAAGCCCGGACCCGCTCGCGCAGATCCCGGAGACCGGGGTCACCACCGGGCCGCCCGGAACGATCCTCAACTTCCACAGCGCGCCCACGGTCACGCCCCCGAACGTCAAGGTCTATGTCGACACGCCCCAGGCCCAGCCGGGGGGCGACATCTTCTTCTCGGTCTATCCGGGCCCCGGCGCGACAGGGCCCGAGATCATGAGCCCGAGCGGCAAGCTCGTCTGGTTCGACCCGCTCCCGACGGGCACCTTCGCGACGAACGTCCAGGTCCAGCACTACCTCGGCCAGACGGTGCTGACCTGGTGGCAGGGCGTGATCAGCCACCATGGCTTCGGCATCGGCCAGGGCCAGATCTACAACACGAGCTACCAGCCCGTCGCCACCGTCTCTGCCGGCAACGGCCTCGCCGAGGACCTCCACGAGCTCGAGCTGACCCCTTCCGGGATGGCGCTTATAACCGCATGG
>DATCEM010000412.1:0-3714 GCA_036510175.1 Solirubrobacteraceae bacterium
TTGGCCCATCCCGTGTTTTTCTGGATGACGACGTTCGCCTGGTTGTAAAGGTCGATCTCGGGCGTGGGCAGGAATCCCGAGATGTTAAAAGAGGCTCCAAGCGTCGGGCCTACGCCGCGCAGGAGCACCTTCACTGGCAGGTCCCCTTGGACGACGAAGCCTGCGATGAGGATATTGGCGCCTGTTCCGACATTGGCCCGAGCCGATATATTTGCGAGTTGAGTCGCCGGAACACCTGTGTCCGCGTCGTAGATCTCAGCCAACGCGACACCGGTCGATCCACTGACTCCGGATATTTGCGACGTGAAGTTGCCCGCAGGCAGGTTTACCTCGATGGCGGAGTCGGCTGAGCCCTTCACGAGCGCGAACGCTCCAACAGGGATGAAAGCGTTCACAAGGGCTGCGCTTCCACTCCAAGCCGCGGCGGTGTCGAGGGTAGCGTTCGTGACTGAGTTGATAAGCGTGAGCTCAGGTGTGGGCAGGAATCCCGAGAGGTTGAAAGAGGCTCCAAGCGTCGGGCCCACGCCACGGAGGATCACGCTCTTCGAGCCCGAGCCCTGGATCACGAAACCCGCGATCAGGATGTTGGAGCCCGTGCCCACGTTGGCGCGGGCCGAGAGGTTGACGATCCTGCCCGGGGCGGCCGCGCTCACGGTGACCGTGGCGGCGGAGCTCGTGAGGACCGAGGAGCCGCTCGTCACGGTGACGGAGTAGGAACCCGCCGTGGACGCGGACACGGTCCCGACCGTGTAGGTCGCGGCCGTCGCGCCCGCGATCGGGCTCCCGTTCAGGTTCCACTGGTAGGTGAGGATGCCGGGCCCCGAGGCGCCGACGGAGAGCGTCAGGGAACCCCCCACATACGCGGTCTGCGACGAGGGCTGGGTGTTGATCCCGAATGTCAGCACCTCGAGGTGCCCCACCCTGTGGAAATCAAACTGGTACATCGGCCAGTCGGAGGTGGCCGCGCCGACGCCGAGGTCAAAGGCGTAGAGCTTGTGGTCCTCGCTTCCGACATACATGCGGGTGCCGCTGATGACCGGCGACGAGCGCACGTAGTCGTCGGTCGCGAAGGTCCTCACGACCGAGCCCGATGCGCTGACAGCGTAGATGTGGTGGTCGTACGAGCCGATGTAGATCGTCCCGTTGGCGTCGACCGCCGGGGCGCTCGCCCTCACCTGGACGCCGATCGGGACTTTCCACTCGAGCGCGCCCGAGGATGCGGTGAGCGCGTAGAGGTTGCCGTCATAGCCCCCGAAGTAGACGGAGCCGTTGGCGAGCGCGGGGGCTGAGGTGATGCCGTCGCCGACCGCGTAGGTCCAGCGCAGCTGGCCCGCCGGCGTCACCGAGTAGAAGTTGCCGCTCAGGGTGCCGATGTAGAGGTTGCCCGCCGAGTCGATCGAGGCCGCCGTGTAGATCGGCTCTCCCGAGACCGGGGCCGTGAAGACCCACTTTTGCGAGCCGTCGGCATTCAGGGCGTAGAGGCTGCCGCTGTCTGTGCTGATGTAGACCGTGCCGTCGGGAGCAAGGGTGGGCGCGGCGTAGGAGTAGCCAGGGACCGAGGCCATCCATTTGAGCGTGCCATCAGACTTCAGGGCATAGACGTTCCCGTCGCTCCCGTGAGTGTACACCGTCCCATCGGTCCCGAGGGAGGTTGAGCATGTGATGCTGTTGCCCGTGGAGCCGGAGCCCGCGGCCCCCTGGATCGTGTACTGCCACTTGAGCGCGCCGCCCTCGGTGTAGGCGTAGAGGTTCCCGTCCGTGTTCCCCGCGTAGACCGTGCCGTCGGAGCCGACCGCCGCGGAGCTCGTGTCATAGATTCCCTCCCCGGCATGGCTCCACTTGAGGGTGCCGTCGGGGCCGTAGGCGTAGAGCGAGTTGTCGTTGCTCCCCACGTAGACGGTCCCGTCCGGGGCCACCGAGGGCGAGCAGGTGACGGCATCGCCGGTCACCGTCTGCCAGAGCGAGTCGTCGAGCGTCAGCGTGAATTCACCGAAGTCGCCCGAGGTCGCGCCGTCGAGCGTGATCAGGTAGGTCGTGCCCGCCGTCGCCGTGAAAGTGCAGAGGCACTGGCTGACGCTGGTCGAGGTCCCCGTCAGCGCGCCGCCGGCCGCGGAGGTGACGAGCGAGAGGCTGCTGACCGAGGACCCGGTGTAGACCGCGACGTCGGGGGCGAAATCGTAGCTGTAGCCCGACACCTGGAAGTTCCCTGACGACGGCGCCGTCCAGGTGTACCAGAGCGAGTGCCCCCCCGAGTGGCCGAGGATCAGGGGCTCAGCCGGCTCCCGGGTCGCGTTCACATTGGCGTCTGCTACCGAGAAACTCGCCCCCGTCTCGGCCTGCGCGAGGGCGAAAGAGTCGTTGTCGGGCGTGGTGTTGATGGCGAGGACCGTCTGACCGGTGGCGCCGGCCAGGCCCTCGACGTTGACCTGGTAGGTGACGCCCGCGGTCGTGTGGAACTTCACCTCGCTGTACTGCATGGTGGTCCCACCGCCGCTCTCGACCGGCTCGGTGCCGAAGTCCGAGTTCGTCCCGACGGTCGCCAGCGAGCCCAGGCTCGTCCCCGTGTAGACGCCGAGCTCCGTCGGGTAGGAGCTCCCCCCGGGATAGACGCCGCCGCCGGTGCCGCTCGTGTCGATCTCGACCTCGGCGTTCTCCGGGGCCGTCCACTGCCACCAGAGGGAATGGCCCGCGCCGGCGACGATCGCCGGCGTCCCCGACTCGGGCGCCGCGGGCGAGTCGGCGTTGTTGGAGCGCGTGTAGGGGTCGAGGCCGACAAGCACCGTGCGGGTCGCGAAGGTGTCGTTCGGCGGCGTTTTGGCCGCCGTCGTGAGTGCCCGGGTCAGGTTCAGGCGGCCGCCGGTCTGGGCCTTGCCGGCCAGCGCCGGGATCGGGTCGACCGAATTGAGCACGCGGTTGATCGTCTCCCGGTAGGTGTCGCTCGGGAACTGCGACCGCAGGAGCGCCACGGTGCCCGTGACAAAGGGAGCGGACATCGAGGTCCCGCTCAGGTAGGCGTAGGACGAGGTTCCGCTGTTGTAGGTGGAGAGGATGCTGTCGCCCGGCGCGAAGAGCTCCACCGAGCCCGAGCCGAAGTTCGTGAAGTAGACCGGGGTGTCGCGGTTGTCCGTCGCCCCGACGCAGATGATGTTGTCGAGCGGGTAGTCGGCCGGGAAGAAGCCCGAGATGTCGATGTTCGCCGAGCTGTTTCCCGCCGCGCAGACAAAGATGATGCCGGCCTTGCCCGCGGCATAAATGGCGTCCATCTCAGCCTGGGAGAAGGACTGGTCGCCGTAACTCGCGTTGAGGACGCTCACCTTGTGCGAGATCGCGTACTCGATGCAGGGCAGCTCGTCCGCCGTCGAGCCCGAGTCCGAGGAGCTGATGAACTTGAGCTCCATCAGCTGCGTCTTCCACGCGACCCCCGCCACCCCGAGGCTGTTGTTGCCGACAGCGCCGGCGATCCCCGAGACGTGGGTGCCGTGGCCGAGGTCGTCCTCGGGAGGGCCGCTCTTCGAGACCGCGTTGAGCCCGTTCGTGCTGTCGGTGACGGACACGGTCGCCGACGAGCCCCCCCCGGAGTCCTCCGTCGCGAAGGTCGCGGCCGTCCCCGGGGTCGGGTTCACCCAGAGGTTGGAAAGCAGGTCCTCGTGGGTCAGGAAGGCCCCCGAGTCCACGATGCCGATGATGACCCCGGGGTTCGTCGTGGTGGCGGGG
>DATCEM010000413.1:0-21827 GCA_036510175.1 Solirubrobacteraceae bacterium
AGCAGGTGGGTGACGTGGGCCTTCACCGTGGCCACGCCCACGTACAGCTCGGTGGCAATCTCGGCGTTCGTCTTTCCTTCGCCGATCGCCCGCGCGACCTCTCGCTCGCGCTCGGTCAGGGTTTCCAGCAGGCGGCTCGCAGCGGCCCGGCGCGCACCGGCATCGCCCCCGCCCGCCGCCACGTGCGCGATCAGCTGACGGGCAACGGCCGGCGAGAGAATGCCCTCGCCCGCCGCGACGAGCTCGATCGCCCGGACGATCTCCGCGGGTGGGGTGTCCTTGAGGAGAAAGCCGTCGGCGCCGGCGCGGAGCGCGCCGAGCACGAGCTCGTCGGCGTCGAAGGTGGTGAGTACGAGCACGCGGGGGGGACGGGGCTGGCGGCGCAGCAGCTCGGTGGCGGCGATCCCGTCGACCTTCGGCATCCGCAGGTCCATGAGCACCACGTCGGGTCGGTGAAGGTCGACCTCGGCGAGCACCTCGCTGCCGTCCTGCGCTTCGCCGACGACCTCGACGTGGTCGCTGCCGGCGAGCATCATCCGCAGGCCGGAGCGCACGAGCGGATCATCGTCGACGATGAGGACGCGGACGCGGTCGCTCATGCGGGCGGCGGAAGCGTCGCGCGAAGCCCGTACCCGCCATCGGCCGTGGGTCCGTGGTGGAGCCGGCCCCGGGCGAGCTCGACTCGCTCGGCCAGGCCGATCAGCCCGGTGCCGCTGCCCGGAGGGGGCGCCGCGGCGGCGTCATCCCGCGACGCGGCGGGGCCGGTGAGCACTGACACCACGATCTCGCCCGCCTCCTCGCCGCTGATCGTTACCGCGACGTCGCTACCCGGCGCGTGCTTTCGCGCGTTGGTCAGCCCCTCCTGGACGATGCGGTAGACGGTGCGCCCGGTGACCGTGGGCACCGCCTCGGGCTGATCGAGCCGCAGGGCATAGCTCACCCGCATGCCGGCCTCGCGCGACTCCTCGACAAGCTGTGAGATGTCCATGAGCGTCGGCTGCGGCGCCGAGCTGTGACCATTGACGCCGCGGTCGGTGGGCCCCCGGAGCAGGCTGATCACCTCGCGCAGCTCTCCCAGCGCAGCATGGGCGCTCGCTCTGATCACCCCGGCCGCGCGCGAGATGTCCTCGGGCGGAGCATCGGGATGGAACTCAAGTGCCCCCGCGTGCAGGCTCACCATCGAGATCCGGTGCGCGAGCACGTCGTGCATCTCGCGCGCGATCTGAGCGCGCTCGGCCGCGCGCGCCTGCTCGACGCGCAGCCGCTCGTCGGCCTCCTGGCTGATCCCCTGCATGCGGGCGACCACGCCGATGGGCAGCGCCAGAAGCACCGGGAGCAGGGGATAGAGCCGCCTCGAGGCATCAGCGGTGTGCTCGAGGACGAGGGCGCCATCGAGCGCCACGAGCGCGAGGAGCCAGCCGGCGAGGAGCACGTAGGTCCGCGGGCGGCACGACACGCCGGCGTTGGCGATCGCCAGGATCGCCGCCGCGCCGGCCATCGGGCAGAAGGCGGCGACCGTGACGGTCAACAGGGCGACGGGCACCGGGCGAGTACGGCGCGCGAGCAGGGACAGGCACGCAAGCGTCCCGGCCACCGCCGCGAGGACCCCCGCCCACGGCTCGTGCCGCGGCCAGCTCGCGCCCAGGTCGGGGCCGCCGATCACGAGGGCGAGGACCACCATGGCGAGGTCGGCGCGGGGTGGGAGCTGGCGATTCATCGAGAGGTAAAGCGTAAGCAAGTTGGCGCTGTTCACCAGCGACCAAAGTCGATTCCTCGGCCGACCAAGGTCGCCCCCGCGCGCCGACGATCGACGGTGGCGTCAGACCCACGACACCGCGGACACTTGCCGAGCAGCATCTGGGTAAAGAGCCTGAAGGGAAGGCTGACCGTAAAGGAGCGCCATGTCTCACGGATCAGTAATGGGAGGAAGCGGAGGCCGCGCGCGGTCGAGGAGATCGATCGCGCTCGCGCTGCTCGCGACGACGACCCTGGTGTGCGCGGGCTGCGGCTCATCGAAGTCGACGACAACCAAGCCCTCGAAGGCCTCGCCAACCCCCGTAGCCTCGAGCACCAGCTCGAGCGCCGCCACCGTACCCAGCACGCCCGCGGGAGCGCAGATGAAGTGGCTGATCGGAGCCTCGGCGCAGCTGCCGATACCCGCCGCCGCGGTGCGTGCGCACTTCGACGCGACCGTCCTCTCCAAGATCACCCCAACCGCCCTGAACCAGGCGCTCGCCTCGGTCGGCGCCCAGCTCGGAGGATCGGGCGCGGTGCACCTGGCGAGGATCGAGGTCAACCAGCCCCGTGGGCTCGTGGCCACGATCGCCAGGGGCGGTGGACCGGCGCGGCTGAGGGCCACGCTCGCCGTCGACGGGCACGGGCTGATCAGTAGCCTGCTCTTCAAGCCGGTGGAGCCGGCTACGCCCACGAGCTGGCAGGCCATCGACGGCGCGGTCAGGGCCGTGGCTCCGGACGTCCGCGTGCTCGTCGCCAAGGTCAACGGTGGCAGCTGCCAAGCCCTTCATGCAGTCGACGCCTCGACCCCAGCGCCGCTCGGGTCGATGTTCAAGCTCTACGTGCTCGATGCCCTCGGCCGCGCCATCGCCGCGCACAAGCTCACCTGGAGCGAGCGGCTGACCGTCACCGCCGCGGTCAAGGCCCTGCCCTCCGGGGTGCTTCAAAACGAGCCCGATGGGACCAAGCTCTCCGTCCGCGAGGTGGTGGACAAGCTCATCTCGATCAGCGACAACACGGCCGCCGACATGCTCATCCGCCGGCTCGGCCAGCCGGCGATCGACTCGGCGCTCACCACCTCAGGGATGGCCGACCCCGCGCGCGACGAGTCGTTCCTCACGCCGCGTGAGCTGTTCATCCTCAAGCTCGACCAGTGGCCGGTCCTCGCGCAGCGCTACGTCGCCGCCGGCCCCGCGCAGCGGCGAGCCCTGCTGGCCAGGATCGACGCCATGCCGCTTCCCCCACTGGCGGCCGCCAAGCCCTGGATCGCGCCGCGTGACATCGACACGATCGAATGGTTCGCCTCGGCCGACGACATCTGCCGCGTCTACGCGTCGCTGTCCGCTCTCGCACGGCGGCCCGGGCTATCGCCCGTCGCGGGCGCGCTGGAGATCAACGACGGCGGGCTCGTCTTGGACCCCGCACAGTGGAGGACCACGTGGTTCAAAGGCGGCAGCGAGCCCGGGGTGCTCACCCTGTCCTATCTCGCCACGACCCGCACCGGACACACCTACGTCGTCACCGTGCTCGCCGAGAACCCGTCGGCACCGATCAGCGAGGCGTCGGCCCTCCCGGTCATGCTCTCGGCGATCAAGGGCGCGTTCACCCTGGCTGCTGCCCATGGATAGGGGACGGTCGCGCGTGTAGCCTTGGTGCGATGCCGACGCTGGTGGAGCTGCGGGCGGTAAGGAAGCGCTACGGCTGGGGGCGTCCCTGGGTCCTGCGCGATGTCGACGTCGGCGTCGAGCCGGGCGTGGTCATCGAGGTCAGCGGAGCGAACGGCGCCGGCAAGTCGACGCTGCTGCGCATCCTCGCCGGCGCGACTCTGCCGAGCGCGGGACGGCGGCGGGCGGCGCCCGAGGTGTCGGTGGGGTACGCCCCCGAGACGCTGACGCCGCCCCCGTCGTTCGCGGCGGCCGATTACCTGGGTCACCATGTGCGGCTGCGGGGGCTCGACGCGCCCGAGGGCGCACGCCAGGTCGAGGCGCTCGCCCAGACGCTCAATTTCCAGGGCCTGCTCGGGGAGCGGCTCGACGCGCTCTACAAGGGCTCGCTCCAGAAGGTCGCGCTCACCCAGGCCCTGCTCGGCCAGCCTTCGCTCCTCGTCCTCGACGAGCCCTTTGCCGGACTGGACATCGAGGCCCGCGCCGCCCTCTCGGGGCTCCTGGCCGAGCGCGCCCGGGCTGGGGCGGCGCTCGTCTTCAGCGACCATCGCGAGGCAGGACGGGCGCAGCCGGCCCATCGCCGCTGGCTGCTCGGCGACGGCCAGGTGCGCGAGCGAGCGCTCGCGCCCACGGCGTCTGCCGGGGCCCCGGTCCGGCGCACCGTGGCGGCGGCGGTGAGCGACGGCGAGCTCCAGGGGATGCTCGCCACGGGCTGGCACATCGTCGAGGTGCGGCCGTCGGGATCCGACGAGGTGGACATCGCGGGCGTGCCCCCCGAGGCGCAGTCGTGAGCGCCGTCGCCCGTTATCTGCTCGCCGATCACTTCCGCTCGCGGCGCTGGGTCCCGCCGTTCCTCCTCCTCGCGGTGGGCGTGGTCGTCCTCTACGCCGAGCCGCCCAATCCGGTGCTCTCCACTGCCGGCGGGGTCGCCGCCTTCCTCCTCGTGGCGCAGTGCTGGCTCGCTCTCGCCTTCCTGAACACCGAGGGCACGAGCGACCGCCAGATCGTCGCGGCCACGGCCGGCGGGCGCGCGCTCGTCCTCGGTCGCCTGGTCGGCCTCGCTGCCCTGACCGCGGGGACCTCGCTGCTCACCCTCGCCTACCCGGTGCTCACCGGAAGCTTCGAGCGCGTGCCCGACGTCCATGAGCTCGGACTCATCCTTCTCGCGAACCTCGTGTGCGCCGCCGCGGGGAGCGCCCTGGCCGCCCTGTTCGCGCAGCCCGCGGTCCGCAGCCGCGCCGTCGCCGTGCTCGGTCTCATCGGCGCGCTCGTGGTCACCGTGCCCCTCGGCCTCTCACCCGCCGTCGCCACCGCCGATGCGATGGACACGACGAAGATCGCGCGCGTCCCCGATCATCTCGGCGTCGCCCTTGTCTCGGTGGCCGCCTTCGTCATCCTCGCCTCGGGCGCCAGCGCGGTGCTCTGGCGCCGGCGCGAGTAGTCAGGCTCGACCTCAGGGCAGCGCGCGCCGGTAGCGCAGGTAGACGACGCGCGAGGCAAACGTCCGGGTCTCGACGAGCTCGAGGTCGCGCCGCTCCTGCCCGGTGGCGAAGAAGGGGGTTCCGCCACCGAGCACGACCGGGCTGACGAAGAGCCGGTACTCGTCGATGAGGTCGAGCTCCATGGCGCTCGCGGCCAGACGAGCGCCGCCGACCGACAGGTCCTGTCCCGTCTTCTTCAGGCTCGCGACCTCCTCGGCGAGGGTACCCGTGGCCAGGCGCGCGTTGCCCTCGACCTCCTCAAGGGTGCTCGAGAAGACGATCTTCGGTAGTCCCTGCCAGATGCGGGCGAACTCGAGCACGATTCCCGACGCGGAAGGATCCTCGTCGGCGGTCTCCCAGTAGACCATCGTCTCGTAGAGCCTGCGTCCGCACAGGTGAGCGCCGAGCTCCGCCGTCTGCTCATTATGGAAGCGGTGGAGCTCCTCGCCGGGGGCCGACCAGTCGATCTCGCCGCCCGGCCCGGCGATGAACCCGTCGAGCGAGACGCCCATCGAGTAGATCAGGACTCCCATGGCTCCTGGCGTCCGAGCGCGGTCATGTCGAGGTAGTAGTGGGTGCCGCCGACCTGCTCGGTCCCTCGACCGTAGGTCGAATAGGTGTGGAGGACCCGGTCTCCGTCGCGCAGGAAGCAGCTCGTGCCGTGGAGCTCGAAGGGCTGCTCGAAGTCGAGCGGCTGGCCGGCCTGCTCCCATTCCATCTTGGTGCGGTAGTTGTAGTCAAGCGGTGCCACGCGCTCGTCGAGGGTGACGTGGAAGTCGTAGTTGAAGTCGCTGCCGTAGGACGAATACCACGGGAAGGTCCAGCCCTTGCTCGCCTTGAACGGCTCGATCTTCGCCAGGGGCGCGCGGGAGACGACGGCCATCGTGGTGTCGCGGGCGTGAAGGTAGGCGAGGTTCCCGTACTGCTCGACGCGGCCCGCGCAGCTCGTGCAGCCCTCGTCCCAGCTCGGGTCGAACATGTAGTGGTCGACGATCAGCTGCCGGCGACCCTCGAACAGGTCGAGCAGGGTCACGGCGCCACCGGGCCCCTCGAACCCGTACTCCTTATCGATCTCGACCATCGGCAGCCGGCGCCGCGCGGCGCTCAATTCGTCACGTGCGCGCGTCAGCTCCTTCTCCTGCGCGAGGAGCCGCTTGCGAGCGATCACCCATTCCTCTCGCGCTACGACATGCGGCGGGGTCATTCTCTTCTCCTATGCGACGGGTTCGTTTCGATCCTGACAGGTAGACCGTCGATCGCTCGGGAACTCATCGCCGGGCTGGCCGCCGGGTCCTCACCCGAGCTCTTCGGGCGGCCCGATCGTCGCCGCCTCGCTCCCGAAGCTCTCGACATAGTGGGAGTGGACGTCGCTCCATCCGCTCATCGCCGCGCGGGGATCCTGCGCGCCGTCTAAAGCGGCGTCGAGCCCGTCCAGGCAGGTGTGCCAGCCGGCCCCGTCGCGCGCGGCCTTACCGCGCTCCTCGAGCGAGTCGAGCAGGGTCAGCTCGGTGCCCTCCGCGGTAGCTCGAAGCTCGAGCCGGAGGATTTCGGGGCCCCAGCGAAACTCCATCAGCGACGGCGGCTCGCAGGCGATCATCTCGCCGTCGAACGGCGAGTACTGGCCGCCCGGAAAGGAGAAGTGCAGCGGCGCGCCCGCGGCGCGCTCGCCCTCGATCGTCGTCGGGAACCACCGGGCGAGTTGCTCGGGCTCGGTGATCGCCCGCCACACCACCTCCACCGGATGGTGCAGGACACGCGTGAAGCGCAGCTGCCAGCGTCCATCGTCGAGCTCTTCGAGAGTTCCGTACACGCGTGCTCCTGTTCAGCGGTCGTGACTGTCGTGCAGCGCATCGAGATGCCGTTCGAGGTCCTCGAGCCGGGCGGCCCACATCCGCCGGTAAGGCTCGAGCCACTCGTCGATCGCCTGCAGCGGTTCGGGCTGGAGGCTGTAGAGGCGCCGCTGAGCGTCCACGCGGACCTCGACGAGCCCGGCTTCGCGGAGGATCCGCAGGTGCTTGGAGACGGCAGGCTGGCTCAGGTCGAGCCGCTCCACGAGCTCGCCGACCGAGCACTCCGAAGGGCCGAGGAGGTCAAGGATCCGGCGCCGGTTGGGCTCCGCGAGGACTTCGAAAACCGACATCGCAGCTAGTATGCCGCATCCAGCATATAGCTGTCAAGCAATGGACACCGGCGGCGCGTCGGGCCGAGGCCCGCCCCCGGCCCGCCGCCCGCCCGCCGAGGCCGGGCGCGCGGGCCGGTCGCAGATCAGCCGCTGTTACCGGTGGCGCCGCTGTTGCCCGTGTTGCCCGTCAGGCTGGACGGGGGAGGCTCGTTCTTGCACGCAGCCGGGGCGCCGACGGTCGCGCCCGAGTCACCCGTCGCGCCCGAGTTACCCGTGTTACCGCTCGCGACCTTGCTCGGGACCGCGCACGGGGGAGAGCCTTGAGCCAGGCAAGCCGGGGGCAGTTCGGCCACCGCCTGCCCGGCGGCGGCGTGAACCATGACCGCGGCCCGCTTGGCCTCGAACACAAGTACGCGCCCGGCGGGAATCTTCCGCGGGTCGATCCGGGCGTTCAGGACCCCCTTGCGTGCCGCCTGGCGGGCGGCGAGCAACGCGCGGGCGACTACGGCCTGATCACGCAGGGATCCCAGGCGAACCGGAGTCAGCGTCGGGGCGCTGCAGCCGGCGAGAACCGGCACCGCCCTCGCTCTCACCCCGAGCGCCGCGAGCCTGGCATTCGCGCCGGCGATGCCCGAGGTCCGCATGATCCTCACGGTGATCGTGCCGTCATGGTTGCGGGTCACGGCGAACGCCGGTGAGCTGCTCGCCGCGCCGAGCACGAGCGCGAGCGTGGTGCCCACCCCGGCCAGGGCGACTGTGCTGCCGAGGAGCAGCTGCGGCCGCCGCCGGCGCTTGGGCGCCGGCCTGCTCATCTGTTCCAGCTCGGCTCCGTGCCCGCGCTCGAGCTCACGCCAGAGGCGATCGGTGAACTTACTCATCGCTGTGGTGCTCCTTTCTCAGCCGGGACCGTGCCCGGGACAACCGCTTGCGCAGCACGACGCGGGAAACGCCGAGCGCCGCCGCGGCCTCTTTCGGCGTCAACCCAGCGAGGTCGACAAGCTCGACGGCAGCCCGCTCCAGGGCGGGGAGCTGTGAGCAACGTTCGATGAGCTCCCGCCCGGCGCGCTCCGCATCGATCCGGGCCGCCAGCTCGTCGATCTCATCGGTCTCGAGTGCCCGGCGCCCGGCGAGACGGGCGGCGGCGTCCCGGCCGTCGGCGGTCTGCCGGCAGTGCCCCGCATACACGTGCGCGGCGATCCCGAAGAGCCACGCTCGCGCGGAGCCCCGGCCCGGATCGAAGCTCGCGAAGGCACCGGCCGCACGCACGAAGGTCTCCGAGGTGAGGTCGGCCACCGTCTGCGGCTCGGCGCAACGCCGAGCGAAGTACGCCATGACGACATCGACGTTGCGCCGATAGATCTCTTCGAAGGCGGCGAGCGCCGAGTCGGAGGTGGCGAGGTTCGTGTCTCGAGAGGATCCGATCATCGCGACCTTTGGGCCGGCTGTCGTGCTCATATATCGCCAGTTGCCGATTTCGGGCCTGGCTGTGACATCGAGGCGGCCGTGGCCCGCCTAGGGCGATCCGATCAGCCCTTGGCGGCAGCCGGGGTACGCGGCTTGGACCGTCGGTGGGGCTTCGCTTCGGGCGTGGGAAGGCCGATGTGATCGGGCGGCGCCTCGAAGAGGAGCATCACGAGCCCGGCGTTGATCTCCGCGTCGCGGTGATCACCGGCGGCCAGGCGCTTCTCGCTTTCGGCCTCGATCTCGTGCGTACGATCGAGCAGCTCCTTGACCGCCGCCGCCAGGTCGGTGAAGCCCTGCTCGTCGAGGGTCATCGGCCGGAGGCTCACGTGAGCGTCGCCACGGTCGAATCCGCCCGTGGAGACGGCCGCGCTCACGTAGCGGACCGCCTGGTCCAGGGTGGCGCTGAGCATCGCGTTCTTGATGATCTGCGGCACCTGCGCCCACGCCTTGTCGGTGATGCGCAGCCGGCCCACGGCGCCGTAGTAATGCTCGATCGCCCCGCGGCGCTGGCGGGTCCGCTCGAGCTTGAGGAGCCCGGCTCGCTCGAGGACGCGCACGTGATAGCTGACGTTCCCCAGCGGCGCCGAGAGCTCGGTCGCGATCTCACTCGGGCTGGCGACACGGCTCTGCAGCACACGCAGGATGTTGACCCGGAGCGGGTGGGCGAGCGCCTTGACCAGGCGCGGATCGTCTATTTCACTGATTTGCTTCATGGCCCCAGACCATTCGAACACGATTGTTCATATAACCCTATCGCGGGACCCGGCACACCGCTGGACGCGGTATATCTTGAGTAATCAGAAACCCCTGCGTAAACTCGCGGGTGGCCTTCAGACGTTGGCGTCGGCGAGCGCGGGATCGTGATGATGCTCGTGAGCGCTTTCCCCGCCCGGCACGAGAGACTTCGTCTGGAGCAGGAGCGCGCCGAGGCTCGCCGCTAGGAGGGCGAACGACGCGCCGACGATGAATGCGGTGTGGTAACCGGCGTCGAGCGCGGCGACGTGGCTGTGCCCGGAGGCGAGGAGGTGGCTGGTACGCGACGCGGCGATGCTCGCGAGAACGGCCAGGCCGAGGGCGCCGCCCATCATGAACGAGGTGTTGACGATGCCCGAGGCGAGACCGGCCTCGCCCGGACCGACGTCGCCCATGGCGGCGAGGAGCATGGGGTTGAAGGCGGTCCCGGCCCCGAAGCCGAGGAGGATCATGCTCGGGAGCACGTCGGGGGCGAAGTGACCGTCGACCGGCGCGCGGGCGAACAGGCCCAGGCCGGCGGCGGCGAGGAGGAGTCCGGTGGACAGCGGGAGCCTGATGCCGAAGCGCATCACGAGCTTGGCCGAGATGCCCAGCGAGAAGGCCCCCATGATCAGGTTGGCCGGGAGGAAGGCGAGGCCGACCTGGAGCGGGCTGTAGCCGAGCACGAGCTGTAGGTACAGCGCCGAGAGGAAGAACCAGGCGAACATCGCTCCGGCCCACAGCACGCCGACCACGTTGGCCGTCGCGAGATTGCGCCGCCGGAAGAGGCCGAGGGGAACGAGCGCGGTGCGAGCCCGTGACTCCTGGGCAATGAACGCCGCGATCAGCGCGGCCGCCCCCGCGAGCAGGCCAAGGGTCTGCGCCGAGGTCCAGCCGGCCTGGTTTCCGTTGACGATCGCGTACACCGCGAGCATCAGCGCCCCGGTCACCGTCACCGCTCCGGCGATGTCCAGGCGCCCCTCGCTCTGGGCTCGGCCCCCGGCCGGGAGTACCTTGAGCGCGGCCGCGGCGACGGCGACTCCGATCGGGACATTGACGAGGAAGATCCAGTGCCAGTCCAGGACATCGGTAAGGATCCCGCCGAGCAGGACTCCGAGAGTGCCGCCGCCGGCGGCGACGAAGCCGAACACTCCCATTGCCTTCGCGCGTTCGGCCGGCTCGACGAACAGGGAGACCATGAGCGAGAGCGCGACAGCCGACACCACCGCGCCGCCGAAGCCCTGGATCACTCGCGCGGCGACGAGCGTTCCCTGGCTCTGGGCGGCGCCGCAGGCCAGCGAGGCCAGCGTGAACAGGGCGATTCCGCCAAGGAACATCCGGCGCCGGCCGAGCAGGTCACCCAGCCGCCCGCCGAGGAGGAGGAACCCGCCGAAGGTCAGCAGGTAGCCGTTGACCACCCATGCCAGCGAGGTCTGGGAAAAGCCGAGATCCCTCTTGATCGAGGGGAGCGCCACGTTCACGATCGTGCTGTCGAGCACGATCATCAGCGAGCCGAGGCAGAGAACGACCAAGGCGATCCAGCGGGAGCGGCTATCGGAGCTCTCGGCAGTCACGTCTCTCCTCGTCGCTTGCGGGCATGCTTTCACCACTTAGACAGCTCGGGCCCGCGGATCTCATCGGTGCATCGCCGAGTGAGACAGAATACGCATCGAGTCATATAGCTATCGAGCGATATGAGCCCGTTCGCGGCTAGCGAAAAATATCGACCCCACGGACCATTAAAGGAGGTAGGATCTCGCCATAGTTCGGGGGGCTCTCGTAGAGTCCGAACTGGTGCTGGGGCCGGCACCGAAACGTCATCAAGCTGCGAGTGAAGGGATTCATCGTGACCAAAGTTGGTATCGGCATCGCCGCCGTGATCGCGGCGATCTGCTTCCTGGTGCCGTCGCTCGCGAGCGCGGCCGCGTGTGACTACTGGCAGGGAGGTAGCGTCGGGGACTGGTCCACCGCCGCCAACTGGACCGGCGGCGTGCCCATGTCGACGACCGACGTGTGTCTCGATAACTCGCACACGAACGGCAGCTACACCGTCGACATCGACACCTACAACCCGGCGCTGGTGGCGAACTCGATCAGCATCAACGGGTCCGCGGGTAACCTCATCACGCTCGACATCCTCGGCACGGGCGGGGGCGTCCAGGTCGGTAACACGCTGACCCTGAGCAACCAGGACGATGGGAGTGGCGTCGGCCCCAACGGAGCGATCAACCTGGGCAGCATCACCGGCACCAATCCCAGCATCGGGCAGCCGGGCGCCATCGTCGTAACCGCCGGCACGCTGGTCAATCAGGGCACCATTACCGCCGAGAGCACCAGCGAGGAAGGCCAGAGCAACTCCCTCAACGGGAGCTTCGACAATGAAGGCACGCTGAACCTGACTTGGAACCTGGGCAGCACGTTCGGTACCTGGACCAACAGCGGCACTATCGACGTCGCCGCCGGGCAGACGCTTACGCTGGACCCCGCATCAGACAGCTCGAGCTTCACCCAGACCGGCGGCACGATCGCCAATGACGGCAGCTTCATGCAGAATGGCGGCACGTTCGTCGCCAGCGGGGGAACGGCGACCGGTAACGACCTGCTCTTCGACAGCGCCACGATGGATCTGGCCGGGACCGGCTCGGGCAGCTTCCACATCGAAGGCGTGGGCACGCTCGGGAGCAACGTCGGCGCCGGCTACACCCTCTGGACCTCGGGGATCCCCGGCTACACCCACGGCACCCTGACTGCGAACAGCGCGCTGACCAACTCGGGAACGCTCGAGTTCGGCAGCCTCGACGGCACCCACGGCACCCTCACCATCCCGAGCGGGACCTTCACCAACGACGGCACGATGACGTTCGAGAACACCGCCAACGGCCCCGACGGACTCAACGGGGCCCTGGTCAACAACGCCAGCGTGTCGGCGCCCAACTCGGTTCAGGGCACCGGGGCGATCATCAACAGCGGCAGCTTCTCGCTCACCGCGGGAGCGACATTCGCCGCCACGAGCTACAGCCAGGGCGCGGGCGGCACGCTCTCGCTGGCGATCACCGGCGGGGGCGCGCCGGTCGTGCCCGAGCTCCAGCTCACCGGCGCCGCGCAGCTCGCGGGAAAGCTCTCCGTGGGCACCACGGGCACGGCAACGGGAACCTTCCCGGTGATCAGCGACAGCGGCGGCACGGGCGCGTTCGCGAGCACGACGTTCTCGGGCGAGTACTACTCGGTCGCCTACACGAGCTCCGGCGTCAGTCTCACCGGACCGGCGGCCGCGCCCAATCCGACGCCCAATCCGGCGCCAGTGCTCCATATCGGGAAGATCTCCGGCGGCACCGGCAAGCTGACGGTGAGAATCTCGTGTGCCGGTACCAGCGGGAAGTGCTCCTCGGCGTCGGTCAAGGCGGCCGTCACCGAGCATTTCAAGAAGGGCAAGCTCACGGCGGTGAGCGCGAGCAAGAAGTCGAGGACCAAGCAGGTGACGATCGCCAGCGGGAGCGTCACGGTCGCGGCCGGCGCGACGAAGACGCTGACTCTCACCCCCAACGGTACGGGCAAGGCGCTGCTCGCCAAGTACGGCAAGCTGAGCACCGAGGTCACCGTCAGCGCGGGCGGGAAGCAGCTCGCGAAGAGCAAGGTCACCGTGCACAAGGCGGCCAAGAAACACAAGAAGAAGAAGAAGAAGAAGTAGTAGGGCGGTTCGGCCCGGTCGGCATCTTGCGTTGAGGAGCCATCCGGTCTGCCAGACTCGGGCGAGTGCCTGCGCGCCTGGTGACCATCCCGATCAGCCACTTCTGCGAGAAGGCACGCTGGGCGCTCGACCGCGCCGGAGTTGACTACGTCGAGCGCCCGCACCTACAGCTCATCCACATCTTCGCCGCGCGCTTCGCCGGGGGAGGTCGAACCGTTCCCGTGTTCGTCACCCGCGAGGGCGAGGTCCTGGGTGAGTCTTCAGCGATCCTCCACTGGGCCGACACCCTCCTCGACCCCGGGCGGCGCCTGTATCCGGAGGGCGAGATGGGCACGCAGGCGGCCGCGCTCGAGGCGCGGCTCGACGAGGGCTTCGGGCCCGACGGCCGCGTGTGGATGTACCACCAGACGCTGCCCGTGGTCCACGACCTCGGACGGTGGGCGACGGCGGGCATCCCGCGCTGGGAGCGCCGCTTCTTCCGCATGGGCGGGCCGGCCATCGAGATGTCGCTGCGCCGGTATCTCGGGGTCGATGCGGCGGCCGCCGGGGCGGCGCTCGGCCGGGTCGACGATGTCTTCGACGCCGTAGCCCAGCGCCTCTCCGACGGGCGCCGCTTCCTCCTCGGTGAGCGCTTCACCGCCGCCGACCTCACCTTCGCCGCGCTCGCCGCGCCCATGCTTCTCCCCGCGGGCTACGGCTCGCCGCTGCCACCGCCCGAGGTCATGCCGGAAACCGCGGCGCGCGAGGTGCGGCGCCTTCGTGCTCACGCGGCGGGCGTGTTCGCCGACCGCCTGTACGCCGAAGAGCGGGTCCGTCTAGCCTCCGTGGCGGCCTGAGGCGGTGAGCTTCAGCCTGCGCAGGGCGCTGGGGACAGCGGCGGCGACGGCGGTCGTCATCGGGCTCGGCGCCCATCCACCGGCGGTGCGCGCGGCGGCACCCGTACCCGCACCGGCGATCACGTTGTACACCGATCAGCTCGCCGATCCCTCGTTCATGGGGCTCGGGGCGGAGTTCGATCCCTATGACTCGCTCTCGCCCAGCCAGGTCAACTGGCCGCTGCTCACCCAGCGCCTGGACTTCATGCGCCCGGGAATACTGCGCGTGGTCTAGCCCGCGTCGAACTACTTCGCCGGCTACGACGCCTCGGGCAAACCCACCTATCGCTGGACCTCCCAGCACGTGCAGGAGCTCCTGTGGATCCTCAACTACGCCCAGAGTCGGGGGATCACCGTCGTGCTCGGAGACTGGGCGAACCCGCTGATCGATAACGATCCGCGCATCCCCGCGGACTTCATCGGCGCCCTTCACACGGCCTACGGCGACACCGATGTCCGCTACTACAACGTGATGAACGAGCCCAACGACGACGGGACGAGCTGCGAGTTCACCTGCTGGACGGGCATCGTCAAGACGATCTCCACCGAGTTCAACAAGCTGGGCTATGAGCACTGGATACAAGTGGTCGGTCCCGACGACTCCAACTCCTGGGACGACACCCCGGCCGCCCAGTCGCTCGATCGCAGCACCGGGCTCGATAGCGACAACCCGCTCGGCGGAGACTCGTGGGTGACCTACACCCTCCAGACCATCCCCGGTCTCATCGGGGCCTACGACTCACACCGCTACGCCACGATCTGGGGGGTCGAGAACGGTGTCTACGGCGATCAGGTCCGCGCCCGGCGGGAGGAGATCTCGAACCTCGCCTCGCCGGCCAAGCCCTACTTCGCCGGCGAGGTCGGGCTCACGGCGCGCCAGGTGACCCCGTTCACCGCGCGCCTGCGCCCGGCGGCCAAGTCGCTGGAATCGCTGCTCGATCCGAGCGCCACCAGCGCCGCGAGCACCTTCGTCGACAGCCAGCCCAACATCACCTCCTTCAATTACGGCGTGTGGATGGGGGACATGATCATCCAGGCGATCGCCGGCGGCCTCTCGGGCGCAAGCGCCTGGGACCTCGACGACGCCATGCACACCGGTGGCGGGTACGGGAACGCGAACCTCAAGCAGTGGGGGTTCTTCAACTCGCTGGGCGGCCAGGACGGCTATCCCGCCTCGGAGCTCGCCCCGCGTCCCTGGTACTACTCGTGGTCGGTGCTCTCACGCGCCTTCCCGGCCGGCAGTCAGACCCTCGCCGTGCCCGGGACCGGAGTGCCGGGCGTGCGCGTGGCGGCGGCGCGAATCCCGGACGGCGCGCGCTATGACCTGTCGCTGGCCATCGTCAACGACTCCGCCACCGCCCATACGATCACCCTGAGCGTGCCCTCGCTCACCAGGCCGCTCACCCTCGGCCAGTACGACTACTTCCCCGGCGAGCAGCCGGTCGATGCCAACGACCTCCCCGTGCCGGCGCAGGTGCTGAGCGCGCAGCCCGCAGCCGGCATCCCCGTGGAGCTTCCGGCCGACGGCCTGATCGTGCTGACCTCGCACGGCTTCGGGGCACCGGCGCCGCTCGACCAGGGCACGACGTCGCTCGTCGACGATCTCCACGACCTGAGACAGACCTACGCCCACAGCGGAGCGCTGAAGCTCGATCACCGTGACCCGGCCGAGTTCAACTATGCCTCCTCGCGCGCCACCCCGGCCGGGAAGCACAACCAGTCGCTTTATTACCGGGCGAGCCAGATGACGAGCTTCGAGCTCAAGGCCTATTACCCGAAGACCCTGCGCATCTTGGCCTACGGATCGCCGACCGGCGCGACATGGACGCCGATCCCCCTGGCCTCGACCGAGCCGGCGCCCGCGGTGGGCGGCCACGAGCTCCTCGCCGAGCTCCTGCCCGCCCGGGCGCTGCCGGCGGGAACCAACCGCCTGAAGATCGAGCTCGGCCCGAGCACCGAGCTCGCCCAGGTGAGGATCATGGCCGGCCGCTCAGGTCCGGCGTGCCTCGCTCCCGGCCTGAGCACCGGCGGCGCCTCGATCGGCGGCGTGACGCTCGGCGGGTCGGGCCGTCAGGTCCTCGGCCTGCTCGGGGTGCCGAGCGTGCGCGGCCGCCACGCCTGGAGCTACTGCGTCACCGGCGGTGGCAACGTCGCCTTCGTGCTCACGCGCCGTGACGTCGTCTCGCTCGTCGTCTCGACGGCCGCCGGCTTCCGGCCGCGCGGCATCGGCCCCGGCGCCTCGCTCGCGAGCCTCCAGCGCCGCTACGGCCGGCGCGCTCTCAAGGCCGTCGGCCGCGGGTTACTGGTCTCGAGCGGGGGAGTGGTCTTCGTCATCCGAGGCCAGCGCGTCGAAGCCGTGGGCCTCGCCACTGCGGCGCTCCTCGCCGATCGTCGCTCGCTCCTCGGCGCGGTGAGGACTGTGCTCGCGCCCTAGCCATGCTCCCGGCTCGGTGTAACCGCCGTGCAACCATGGGCGCGCGATCCTGGCCCCAGGCGTCGCGACGGGATAGAGAGGAGCGACAGTGCGTGTGCTCGTGATCGAGGACGACGGAGAGCTCGCGGAGGCGATCGGGGTGGGCCTGCGCCGCGCTCAGATGGCCGTCGATGTCGCCCTCGATGGTCGCTCCGGGCTCCGGCGGGCGCTGGTCAACGACTACGACGTGATCCTCCTCGATCGCGACCTGCCGGGGCTGCACGGCGACGAGGTATGCGCCGAGATCGTCGCCCACGGAGCGCGCAGCCGGGTACTCATGCTCACCGCGGCGGCGACGATCGACGAGCGGGTCGACGGCCTCGGGCGCGGCGCCGACGATTACCTGGCCAAGCCCTTCGCCTTCGCCGAGCTCCTCGCGCGCGTGCACGCCCTGGCCCGCCGTTCCCACCCCGCGCTCCCGCCCGTTCTCGTCAGCGGCGACGTGCGACTCGACACCGCCGAGCGCCGCGCCTGGCGCGGTGAGGATCCGCTCGATCTCGGGCCCAAGGAGTTCGGCATCCTCGAGCTCCTGCTCGCCGCCCGGGGCCGGGTCGTCTCGGCCGAGGAGCTGCTCGCCCGCGTATGGGACGAGGCCGCCGACCCGTTCACGACGACGGTCAAGGTGACGATGAGCCGCCTGCGCCGCAAGCTCGGCGACCCGCCCGTGATCGAGACCGTCCCCCAGGCGGGATATCGGATTTGACATCGCGCGCGCGTCTTCGGGCAGCGATCGGCGCGCCGCCGGGCACCGTGCGGCTGAAGCTCACCGTGCTCTACGGAGCGCTGTTCCTGATCTCGGGCGGGATCCTCCTCGCCCTCACCAATGTCCTCGTGCGAGGTTCGACCACGAGCAACGTGAGCGTCGTCAGTGGGCCTCCGGGGCAGATCCTCAACCGGGCCGTGCGGCTGCCGCCCAGTTGGCAGTTCGTGAAGGCGGACCCCCGCGCCTTAGCCGCGCTCAAAGCGACGCGACAACGGCTCAGTCAGGTGCAGTTCCAGGCAAAAGAGGTCGCGACGAAGTTCAACCACGTCGTCGGCATCGCCCAGCGCCAGCCCTCTCACGAGTTCCATCAGCTCCTCGTCATCTCGCTCATCGCCCTCGCGGCGATGGCCATCGTCTCGATCGGCCTGGGCTGGCTCGTGGCCGGGCGGGTGCTGCGCCCGCTGCGGACGATCACCGCCGCCGCGCGCGACATCTCCGCCAGTAACCTGCATCAGCGGCTCGCGCTCGACGGCCCCAATGACGAGCTCCACGAGCTCGGCAGCACCTTCGACGGGCTCCTCGGTCGCCTCGAGACCTCCTTCGAGGCCCAGCGGCAGTTCGTCGCCAACGCCTCGCACGAGCTGCGCACGCCGCTCGCGCGCCAGCGCACCGTCGCCGAGGTGGCGCTCAGCGATCCCGAAGCCACGATCGAGTCACTGCGCGAGAGTCATGAGCGGGTCCTCGCGGCCGGCGAGCAGCAGGAGCGCCTGATCGAGGCCCTGCTCACCCTCGCGCGCAGCGAGCGCGGGCTCGCCCGGCGTGAGACCTTCGACCTCGCCTTCGTCACCGAGAGTGTTCTCGCCGCCCGCCGCAGCGAGCTCGAGCAGGCGGGCCTCCAGCTCGAGGCGAAGCTCGACGCGGCGCCGGCCTTCGGCGAGCCGCGCCTCGCCGAGCGGCTCGTGGCCAACCTCGTCGAGAACGCCCTCCGCCACAACGTCGCGAACGGATCGGTGCACGTCAGCACCCGCGCCGCCGGCGCCCACGCCGCGCTCTCCATCACCAACACCGGGCCCCTCATCCCCCCCGAAGAGGTCGAGCGCCTGCTCCAGCCTTTTGAGCGCCTCGACGGCGACCGGGCGGCCGACCGCGACGGCGTCGGTCTCGGCCTCTCGATCGCCGACGCGATCGTCCGGGCGCACGGGGGCACGCTGGTCCTCAGGGCCCAGCCCGACGGCGGGCTCGAGGTCGAGGCGCGCCTGCCGAGCTAGGGGTTCAGCTCGGCGCTCTGCGGCGTGCCGGCGTGGTCCCAGCTCAGCGTGGACCCCGACAGGCTGAGCGCGGTAAGCCACGACCCACCGCTGCCGGGAGTGGCGGTGGCGTCGAGCGCGTGCAGGCCGGTGGCGTCGCTGGCCATGATCTGCTCGACCGTGCACGAGGTCGTCACGTTGCACGGGTTCCCGTCGATGAGCGCCGCGGTCCAGGCCGCCGAACCGCCGGTCGCGAGCGCGGCGTAGTCCGCGCCGACCGCCGCCGCCGAGACGTAGGTCTCGCTGTCTTCACCGTTGAAGAAGCGCTCGAGCAGTCGAGCGTGTCCGTCGGCGCGCAGGCAGCCCATGTAGGCCGCGTTAGTCGAGTCCGAGTCGCCGGTCACCACCGCGGCCGGGGA
This sequence comes from Solirubrobacteraceae bacterium, assembly GCA_036510175.1. GTDB lineage: Bacteria > Actinomycetota > Thermoleophilia > Solirubrobacterales > Solirubrobacteraceae > Palsa-465. Next base: position 18,603 of record DATCEM010000413.1, read on the forward strand.
GCTCGCGAGCCCCTGGGAGCCCGGCGGTGTCGGGCACGCCGCCACCGGTTACCGTGGCACGGGCTGCCAGTCGACGGTGATGCCGCGCACGCGGCGGCACGATCCGTCGGGGTAGATGAGGTGGACCGTTGACGCTTGGAAGGTGAGCGCGCGCCCGTCGGGGACGATCCCCCGCCCGCTCACCGGCTGCACCGCGAGCAGGCCGTCACGACCGGGGAACGCCGCCCAAGCCGGGGACACCACCACCGCCGCCGCAAGGACCAACACACACCACACACACCCCAAGTACCTCATGCCCAATACAACGAGCGCGGGGTTACCAAGTAGCGCTCTAACTACGGGCCGCTGGTGTTACCTCGCCTTTTCCGGGGTGAGGACGGGCGAGCGCCTTGCCCGCCGCGACCTTCTTCGGCCCGGCGCCTCGGTTGGCGGGGGCACGAGGCGAAGCAGGCGGGAGCTGTTGCCGACGACGAAGGTGGAGGAGAGCCCCATCGCGGCGGCGGCGATCAGGGGGTTGAGCAGGCCAAAGGCGGCGAGGGGGATCGCGGCGAGGTTATAGATGAAGGCCCAGGCGAGATTGCCCCGAATCGTCCGCAGCGTCCTCCGCGCCAGGGTGACCGCCGTGGCGGCGACGCACAGGTCGTCGCGGACGATGATGAGGTCGGCGGCGTTGATCGCGATATCGGTGCCCGTGCCCACGGCCAGGCCGAGATCCGCTGTCGCCAGCGCAGGTGCATCGTTGACCCCGTCGCCCACCATCGCCACGGACCGGCCCTCGTCCTGGAGGCGCCGGATCAGCGCGACCTTGTCGGAGGGGAGAGCGCCGGCCACGACCTCGTCGATTCCGACCGCCGCCGCCACGGTCCGAGCGGTGGTCTCGTTGTCACCGGTGAGGAGGATGCAGCGCAGCCCCAGGGTTCTGAATTGACGCACCGCGGGCGCGCTGGACGGCCGGACCTGATCGGCGAGGGCCAGCGCCGCGACGGTGTCTCCGTCGCGACGGACGACGACAACGGTGCGCCCGATGCCCTCCCACTCGGCGCAGCGATCCGCCAGGTGGGGAGGAAGCGCTCCGCCCTGGCCGGGATCGGCGTGGGCGCGGCCGATATAGAGCTCGTGCCCTTCCACCGTTCCCCGCGCGCCGATACCGGGCAGCGCCGTGAATGACTCGGCCTCGGGCAGGTCGCCGAGCCGGTGCTCGGCCATGGCCGCGATGGCACGCGCGACGGGATGCTCGGATGCCCGTTCCACCGCTCCCGCCCAGCGCAGGACGTCATCCTCCTCGAGTCCGTCGAGGAGCTCGATGTCGGTGAGCGTCATGTGACCGTCGGTGAGCGTGCCCGTCTTGTCCAGGAGAACGGTGTCGATGTCGCGGGACGCCTCGAGGGCGCGGTAGCCCTTAAAGAAGATCCCTTCGCGCGCTCCGGTCAGCGTCGCCACCATCAGCGCCGTCGGCGTGGCCAGGCCCAGGGCGCATGGGCAGGCGATGATGAGCACGGAGATCGCCGCGCTGAACGCCGCGGTCGTCGCGTTACCGGTCAGGAGCCAGGCGGCCAGGGTGACCGCGGCGATGACCAGGACGGTGGGGACGAAGACGGCGGAGAGGCGGTCGGCGAGGCGCTGGACGGCGGCCTTCTCGCTCTGGGCGTGCTCGACGAGCCGCATCATCTGCCCGAGCTGCGTGTCGCGCCCGACCCGGGTGGCGCGGACGACCATCCGACCGGTGAGCGAGACGGTGCCGCCGAGAACCGAGTCGCCGGGCGCCGCCTCGACGGGCGCCGACTCTCCGGTCATCAGGCTCTGGTCGATCGACGATTCCCCGGTCAGCACCTCGCCATCGGTGGCCACCGTCTCCCCCGGGCGAACGACGAAGCGCTGCCCCACCCCGAGATCTGAGATCGCGCGCCGGTGCTCGCCGCCGTCGGCGTCGAGGACGACGACCTCGCGCGCCGCGAACGCGGCCAGCCCCCGCAGCGCGCTCCCGCTGCGCTTGCGCGACCACCCCTCGAAGTACCGCCCGGCGAGGAGGAACATGATCACCCCGCAGGGAACGTCGAGGTAGACCCCGGCTCCGGCGCGTCGGGCCCCTGCGCTCCCGAGGACGAACATCGAGTACAGCGACCAGCCGGTGGCCGCGAGGATTCCCAGCGACACCAGGGTGTCCATCGTCGTCATGCGGTGACGGGCGTTGCGCACCGCCTTCTCGTAGAACGGCCAGGCGGCCCAGGTGACCACGGGTGCGGCCAGCGCGACCATGAACCAGTTCCCCGCGGCGGTGTCGTGCGCCCCTCGGCTCGAGAATCCGACCGAGAACTCGCACAGCGGCATGAACAGAGCCGCTGCGAGGAGCAGCCGCCGGCGGATCGAGCGCAGATGGCGGTCGATCTCCTCGGAGCCCGTGTCCGCTGCGTAGGGATCCTCGCCGACGAGCTCGGCCGTATAGCCGGCGCCGGAGACCTCGTCGATCAGCCGGTCGACCGGCACGTCGGGCGCGACCACGGCGGTGGCACGTTCGGTGGCGTAGTTGACCCGGGCCTCGACGCCGTCGAGGTCGTTCAGCGCCCGCTCGACGCGAGCGGCGCACGCGCCGCAGGTCATCCCGCCGACGGCGAGCGACAGCTCGACCGTCTCGGGGGCGGAGGGGGCCTGCTCGGTTGGCGTCTGGAGGGGAGTACGCATGTCTGTCAGGGGGACACCCACGACGTTACCAGCGCGCGTATCCTCTCAGGATGAACTCGGGTGCGGTGCCAGTCTCCCGGGCACGTGAGCGCAGAGGCATGCGCACAGTATCGTTGCCCCGCTCGGCGCGGCTGCTCATGCTCACGTGGCTCTTCCTCGTGCTGGCGCCCCTGGCCACCGTCGGGTCGGCGTCGCTCCTCCACGCGCTGCTCTACCTCGCCCCGGCGCTGGTGTTCCTCGTGCCGCTGTGCCTGAACCGCGACCCCGCAGGCGATCTGGTCCTCGCCCTGGCCCGCGGGCGAAGGCGCTCGCCTGCGCGCCGCGCCCCGGCTGCGCGCGCCGGCCTGCGGAGCGCGGTGGCCTGGGTCCCGCGCGGTGGCCTGCTCATCCGGATGGCCCACGCCGGACGGCCTCCTCCCGCGATGCCGCGATCGGCGGTCCCCGAGCTGGCCTAGCAGGTGGTACCGCCGATGTGATCCGACGCTCGCGTCGCGGCGTACCAACTTAGTCAAAGGGAGTGACCATGAGCAGCACAGAAACCTCTTC
>DATCEM010000414.1:0-2521 GCA_036510175.1 Solirubrobacteraceae bacterium
GGCACCTCGATGTCGGCTCGTCGCATCCTGGGGCTGTAGTAGGTCCCAAGGGTTGGGCTGTTCGCCCATTAAAGCGGTACGCGAGCTGGGTTCAGAACGTCGTGAGACAGTTCGGTCCCTATCTGCCGTGGGCGTTGGAGAATTGAGAGGAGTCGTCCCTAGTACGAGAGGACCGGGATGAACGCACCTCTGGTGTATCTGTTGTCCTGCCAAGGGCACCGCAGGTTAGCTACGTGCGGATCGGATAACCGCTGAAAGCATCTAAGCGGGAAGCCGACCTCGAGATGAGTTCTCCCATCCCCTAGAGGGAGTAAGACCCCTGGTAGACCACCAGGTTGATAGGCCGGATCTGGAAGGACGGTAACGTCCGTAGGAGACCGGTACTAATGGGTCGAGGGCTTGACGGATATTGATATCCGTTTCACATTGGCACTGTGTAGTTTTGAAGGCCCGCGAGGAGCGGTTTCTACCGGTTTCCGGTGGCTATGGCGAGGGGGAAACACCTCTTCCCATTCCGAACAGAGCCGTTAAGCCCCTCAGCGCCGATGGTACTTGGCCCGCAAGGGCCTGGGAGAGTAGGACGCCGCCGGTTTATCTTCGTAGGACGGCCCGCTTCAGAGCTTCTGAGGCGGGCCGAGTGCGTTAAGCGGTGCTCGCGCCGCGAGCGGCGACGAAGATCGTGGTCTCGCGCTCCGCAGTGCTCGAGGGCTGAATCACCTCGGCCACGTCGAGCCCAACGAGCGAATGCATCTTCTTCACCTGCTCGTTTATATACGGCTTGCTCGAGCTCCCGGGAATGCGTCCCCTTTGCGCAACGGTGCGGGCGATGTAGAGGGCATACTCGCGGCCGGCCGGCTGATCGACCGTGTAGAAGTTGATGTAGCTGGCGCCGCCGGGCCTGAGGACGCGGTAGACGCCGTCGAGCAGCGCAAGGGCGGCGATGGGATCGAGGTACGAAAGGACGCCCTGCGCATAGACGAGATCGAAGGACGCGTCGTCAAGTGGGCTGAGCGAGTACCCGGACGTGTGCACGAAGTCGAGGTTGGGCAGGTGCGCGAGGTTCTCGCGAGCCTCGTCGAGCAGGAGGCCGGACACGTCGACGCAGGTTAGGTGGCCCACGCACGGAGCGGTCAGGCGCGAGATCCGGCCGGCGCCACAGCCGAGGTCGAGCACGCGCATGCGGTCGCCGAGCCTCGGTATGAGCGGCTCGCAGAACCAATCCTCCGAGGCCCAGTTCGCCCCCCCGGCCGCGTCGGGTACGGCCCGCCGCAGGCGCTCGCGCTCGAGGACCCAGACGAGGCTCCCGTTGTTCGCCGCGCCCTCGATCGCGCCCGAGACCATCGCTCTCACAACCTCGCCGAGAATCCGAGGCGACCTGACGGCGATGGCGGCCAACTCCCGCGGCCCGTACTGAGCGCCACTGTTGAGACGCTGATAATCCTCCGCCGTGAGCTGCCAACGGCGCGGCGCCTGGTCACGAGTCCGCAGGGAAGCGCGCACGGATGAGATCTTACGCTGGCAACCTATAGCGTGGGTCAACGGTCGCGTATGGCCGCTGTGGTGTGCGAAGGACGTTTGTAGATGACTTCCGTTCGCGCCTGTGGGATGCTGGCCCGACATGAAGTGCTTACGTTGGCGTGATGGAGGTTCGCTCCAAGGACCGCTCCGCTTCTGGGCGCTGACATGGGCGGTCGTGATGCTCGGCGTCATGCTCACGGCACAGCGGGCGCCGGCGGCCACGCTGAGCGGGCGCGTATCGTCCGGTGGCCAGCCCGTCGCCGGGGCGTTCGTGGCGGCGACGGGCCCCAGGGGTCACGGCACGGCGGTCACCGACGCGAGCGGGGGCTTCAGCGTCTCGCTTCCCGACGGTACCTATGAGCTGGCGTCGAATGCGCCCGGCTATGCGGCGGCCGTGGACGGCGCCGTGAAGGTCGGCGGCGCGAGCGTGCACGACCTTTCCCTGGCGCCATCCGGCGCGAGCCTGAAGCCGGTCCCCGTGTTCGGGGGGCGGCGCGATGGTGGCGGCCGACGGCACGCCGGGCGTGTTCTACCTGGCGGGGACCAATGTCGGCGACCTCTACCGAACCGTTGACTGGGGGGGCACCTGGACGCAGGTGACGGTGGCCCGTGATGACCCGGCGAACGGGCTGTCGGACGCGGCCTTCCCGCTGTCGCTGACCACGAGCGGGTATCCCGGCGAGGTCGCAGCGACGATCGAGGGCGCGGGGGTCTTCTACTCGACCAACTACGGGGTCACCTGGCACCTGCTCGGCAACTCGGCCGGTCCCACGAGTACCGTCAGCTCATTCTGGTGGGCGCACGCCGGGGCGCGGAGCGTGCTCCTGGTCGACGGGTCGGACGGGATGTACGTGGCGGATATGACCTCCGCGAGCCCGCACCTGACACTGATGACGACGCCCTACATCTCTACGGCGCAGTCTCAGACCGAGGTGATGACGGTCGCCGACGGCGCCGATCAGCCGTGGCTGGCGACCGACAACAGCACGGGCACCGTCTCCAT
>DATCEM010000415.1:0-4020 GCA_036510175.1 Solirubrobacteraceae bacterium
CGCATGCGGCGCTGGGTGCCGTGGAGAAACGCCCGGCGCTCGTATCCCTGGAGCAGGCGGAATCCGAGCCAGAGGATCGGGTTGGAGATGGGCGCGGGCTTCGACACGGCGTGGACGCGGAACTCGACCTCGCCGCTGTCGATCCACTTCCACACCTCCCAGTCCATCTGGCCCATTTCGAAGTGACCCTGGAGCGTGCGGTAGTTCCAGCCCCAGACCCGCGCCTGGCGACCGGCGAGGACGCGCGTCTGCTCGTAGACGTCGCCGACGCGCACGCCGACGAAGCGGTGGAGCACGCCGAAGGCCTGGAGCTTGAGGAGCATGTCGCGCCGCTCGAGGGGCACGGCGGGATCGTAATAGGCGCGGACGATCGCGGGGTCCGCGAACTCGTAGCCCCGCATGATCTGCTGCGCCAGCGCCCAGCTCCCGTGCGCGAGGGGCATGCCCGGGGGCTCGGCGGGCAACGGCTGGCGGAGATCGGTGACCTGCCAGCCCCCCTCGCCGCCCGCCCCGGCGATCGCGCCGAGCTCGAAGTTCAGCGGCTTGCGTGCGAGGCTCGCCAGCCGGCGCCGGATCCTCGGCGGGTCGAGCGGGGACTCATCGGCCACCGGAGAAATCCTCGACGCGCTCGGTCTCCATATCCACGCCGCCGGTCATCCGACCGCCCGAGAGGGCCACCACGCCTTCGAGGAAAGAGATCCACATGTGGGCCTGGATCTCCTTGGCCATGCGAAGATTGTGGTAGAGGAGATTCGAGAGCCAGGTGCTGCTCCGCGCCCACGACTCGATCTCGAAGCGCAGGCCGCTCTCCTCGCGGGCGGCGGCGCGAAACTCGATCTGGCCGGCCTCGAGGTGACCGTCGAGGGTGGCGAAGCGAAAGAAGCGCTCGCCGACGTCGATCACCCGCACCGGGCCATCCCACGGGCCGGGCATGCGCACGACGTACTCGTCGCCAAGCGCCATCGTCCCCTCGCCGCCGAGGACCTTCTGGAAGCGGGCAAAGGTCGTCGGGGCCGGCCGGTTGGGGTCGCTCTTGACCATCGCCATGAGCTCTTTGTCGGAGATCCGGGGATCGCGAATGTCCGTGCGGTAGCGGCGATGAAAGAGGGGGCCATGACCGCGGTCGGCGCCTTGTACCTCCTCGCGGCTCACGCCCGCGGGAAACCCCAGCAGGGTCGGGTTCCCAGCGGGCGGGCCGGTGACCGTCTCGCGGCGATGCATGGGCGTCGAGCGCCACATGTAGTCCCACGAGGTCAAGCCGATTCCCAGCGGCCACGACGCGGTGGTGAGCAGGCGACGGGAGAGAGCGGGGCGTCTGGCCATCGCTCAGTGACAGTACAGGCGAGGGCTGCCCCCTCTAGGATCGAAGGATGCTCACCAAGTACCTGCACCGGGCCGGCCTGCGTGCATGGCACCTGCAGCTGCTCTCGATGGGCTCGATCGGGCTGTGCATCGGCCTGTGGATCCGCGCCAAGACCGTGGACCAGGACGAACGGGGGAACGCCGAGCGTCGCGCGCTCTTCGTCGGCCTGTGGCCACCGACGATCTGGCTCATCGGGGACTCGCTCGAACGTCATGAGTAGTCGATCGCGATGAACCGCCCGCCGGGGGCCTGCGTATAAGTTCCGCTATGAGAATCGCGATCATCGGAGCGGGAATATCGGGTCTCGTAGCGGCCCATCTGCTCCATCGCGAGCACGACGTATCGGTGTTCGAGGCCGCCGACTGGATCGGCGGACACACCCACACGGTGAGCGTCGACGCCAGCGACGGCAAGCATGACGTCGACACCGGGTTCATCGTCCTGAACGACCGCAACTACCCCAACTTCGAGCGGCTGCTGGCCAAGCTCGGGGTGGCCACGCAGCCGAGCAACATGAGCTTCAGCGTGTCCGACGGCCGCGACTTCGAATACAGCTCGACGTCGCTCGCCGGGCTCTTCGCTAATCCTCGCCACCTCGCCTCGCCGCGATTCCTGCGCATGCTCGCCGACGTTCGCCGCTTCCAGCGCGAAGCCCGCGAGCTCCTGAGCACCGATGGCGACGGCCCGTCTCTGCGCGACTATCTCGACCAGCGCGACTACTCGCGCGAGTTCGTCGAGCGCCTGATCGTGCCCCAGGCCGCCGCCGTATGGTCGGCCGACCCACGTCAGATGTGGACCTTCCCGGCGCGCTTTCTCGCCCAGTTCTTCGAGAACCACGGGATGCTCGGCATCGGTGACCGGCCGAAGTGGCGGACCATCGCCGGCGGCTCGCATCGCTACGTGGAGCGGCTCATCGCGCCGTTCAGCGAGCGCATTCTCCTCTCCCAGCCCGTGACCGCCATCTCCCGCCTCGCCGACCACGTCGAGGTCACCGTCCGGGGCCAGGAAGCCCGGCGCTTCGATCGCGTGATCGTTGCCACCCACTCCGATCAGGCGCTCGAGATGCTCTCGGATCCGAGCGACCGCGAGCGTGAGATCCTCGGCGCCATCCCCTATCAGCGCAACGATGTGGTCCTCCACACCGATCGGCGGCTCCTGCCGCGCCGCCACCGCGCGTGGGCGAGCTGGAACTACCACCTCGATACCGACGGCGGGGGCTCGGCCGTCACCTACCACATGAATCGCCTCCAGAGCCTGAGCACGCCGGAGGAGCTATGCGTGACCCTGAACCTGACCGACCGGATCGAGCCCGCGCGCGTCCTCGGCCACTGGAACTACGCCCATCCCGTGTATACGCCCGAGGGGATGAGCGCCCAGCGCCGCCGGGTGGAGATCGACGGTGTGGACCGCATTCACTACTGCGGCGCCTACTGGGGCTGGGGCTTCCATGAGGATGGGGTGGTGAGCGCGATGCGAACGTGCACGCCGCTCGGAGGCCGGCTATGAGCGCCAGCGCCATCTACGAGGGCTTCGTCGGCCATCGGCGCTCGGAAACGCGCGAGCACGCCTTCCGCTACCGCGTGAAGATGATGTACCTGGACCTCGGCGAGCTGCCCGAGCTCTTCGACCGCCATCCGCTGTGGTCGGCCCGGCGCCCGGCGCTCGGATGGTTCCGGCGCTCCGATTACTACGGCGACCCGGCCGTACCGCTCGATCAGGCGATCCGCGGACTGGTGCAGGAGCGCACGGGCTACCGGCCCGAGGGTCCGGTGCGCGTGCTCACGACCGCGCGCTGCTTCGGTCACGGCTTCAATCCCGTGAGCTTCTACTACTGCTTCGACCCGGCGGGCGAGCAGGTCGAGGCGGTGATCGCCGAGGTGACGAACACCCCGTGGGGCGAGCGCCACGCCTACGTCTCCCGCGAGCTCACGAGCCGCCACGCCAAGGTCCTCCACGTCTCGCCCTTCTTCGCGCTCGACTACGAGTACGAGCTGCGGCTGGGCACGCCCGGCGAGCAGCTCGAGGTCTCGATCGGCTCCGACCGCGCCGGCCACCGGGCCTTCGAGGCCAATCTCGAGCTCGAACGGCGGCCCATGAGCGCGAGGTCGCTGAGCACGCTGCTCCTCGGCGGGGTGCCGATGTCGATGAAGGTGAGCGCGGCGATCTACACGCAGGCGTTGCGCCTGTGGCTCAAGGGCATACGCGTGCAGCCGCATCCACGGGCGGTGGCGAGATGAACCAGAGATTCGCCCGCTGGCTCGCCGTCCGGCTGCTCCGCCGCCTGCGCGGGGGACAGCTCACGGTGGTGGCGCCCGATGGCCAGACGTTCAGGTTCGGCGAGCCCTCCTCGCTCGCCACCACGGTCACCATCCGCGATCCGCAGGCGTGGCGGGAGTGGCTGCGCGGGAGCTACGGGATGGCGAACTCCTATGCGGACGGGATGTGGGAGTGCGATGACCTCGTCGTCCTGACGCGGATCGCCGCCCGTAACGTCGCCGTGCTCGACCGCCTGCGCGCCCGTGTGGCGCCCGTGCGCCTGCCCATCCAGCGCGTCACCCGTCGCGTGCACGCGCCGACGATCCGGCGCAGCCGCCGCCAGATCGCCGCCCACTACGACCTCGGCAACGACCTCTTCGCGACCTTCCTCGACGAGACGA
>DATCEM010000416.1:0-5686 GCA_036510175.1 Solirubrobacteraceae bacterium
CCCTACGAGGGTAACTACACGGGCTGGCTCGAGCAGAAGCAGAAGCGCCTCGAGACCGAGGCGCGGCAGGAGAACACCCGGCGCAAGACGATCGAGCGCGAGCTCGAGTGGGTGCGCATGAACGCCAGCGCCCGCCGCAACAAGCCCAAAGCGCGCCTGAACGCCTACGAGGCGCTGCTCGCCCAGGACCGCAATGTCAAGCTCGACCAGGTCCAGATTCACATTCCCGCCGGCCCCCGGCTCGGCGAGGTGGTCGTCGAGGCCGACAATTTGTCGAAGGCCTACGGCGAGCGGCTGCTCATCGATGGCCTGAACTTCAAGCTTCCGCGCGGCGGCCTCGTCGGCGTCATCGGCCCCAACGGCGCAGGCAAGACCACGCTGATGCGGATGATCGCCGGACAGGAGCAGCCCGACAGCGGCGCGCTGCGCATCGGCGAGACGGTGGAGCTCGCCTACGTGGACCAGTCGCGTGACGCCCTCGACCCCGAGAAGACGGTGTGGGAGGAGGTCTCAGGCGGCGATGAGCAGATCTCCCTCGGCGACCGCAGCGTCAACAGCCGCGCCTACGTCGCGGGCTTCAACTTCAAGGGCACCGACCAGCAGAAGAAGGTGTCCAAGCTCTCAGGCGGCGAGCGCAACCGCCTCCACCTGGCGAAGCTGCTGCGCCGCGGGGGGAATCTCCTGCTCCTCGACGAGCCCACCAACGACCTCGACACCGACACCCTGCGCGCGCTCGAGGAGGCCCTCCTCGCCTTCGCCGGGTGCGCCGTCGTCGTCTCCCACGATCGCTGGTTCCTCGACCGCATCGCCACCCACGTGCTCGCCTTCGAGGGCGACTCCCAGGTGCGCTGGTTCGAGGGCAACTTCGAGGCGTATGAGAGCTTCCGGCACGAGCAGCTCGGCGCCGAAGCCGACCGGCCCAAGCGGATCACCTATAAGAAGCTCGTCCGCGGCTAGAGTCGCTCGAGCACGCCCAGCAGCTCGTGGGCGTCGGCGGCCACGGCGTCGGCTTCGTGCAGTTCCTCGACGCCGAAGGGACCCGTCGCCATGGCCACGCAGCGAACCCCGTCGGCCCGCGCGCAGGCGATGTCGAGGGGCGTGTCGCCGATGACCACGGTTTGCGCGCGCGGATAGGGCGTGCCCGCGTCCCCCGCGCGGTGGCGCGCAATCGCCGGAAGCTCGGTGCGATCCTCGGAATCGGATCCGAACGCGCCCTGGCCGACGGGGAAGTACATGCCGATGCCGGCCCGTTTGAGCTTGATCCGGGCGATCGGCTCGAAGTTCCCGGTGAGGAGCGCGAGCCGCACGCCGTCGTCCGAGAAGAGCGAGAGGAGCAGCTCAGGTATGCCGGGAATGACCCTGTGCGCGAGATCGTTGGGACAGCGGCGTTCGTACTCCCGGCAGCACACCTCACGCACGGCGTCTGAGCCGTCGTCGATCTGCTTGGCCGACACCCCGGCGAGGACGAGGGTCATCCGCGCGATCTCGCCGTCCGTGCGCCCGGCCGGGTGCACCGAGGGCCGGAAGGTCTCAGAGTCCTCGACGCCGTGGACCTCGCGCAGCGCCGCGTCCAGAGCCTCGCGGTGCGCCTTGGTCGCACCGGCGAGCAGGGTACCGTCGATGTCGAAGAGGATGAGCACTCAGCGCTCGAAGGACATGTCCGGCTCGAGGCGCTGGGCGAAGGCGGCGATCAGTCGCGCCGCTGCGTCGACGTCGTCGAGCGACACCGTTTCCACCGGCGAGTGCATGTAGCGCACCGGGACGGAGACGAGGCCGGTGGGGATCCCCTCGCGACTGATGTGGACGGCGTCCGCGTCGGTGCCCGTGCCCCGCCCGAGCGACTCGACGGTGAAAGCGATCTTGGCCTCCTGCGCGGCGTCGTAGAGGAGCTCTGAGACCCGGGGGTGCAGGGTGGCGCCGTAGGCGATGACCGGCCCCGAGCCCAGCGTGTGCTTGGTGATCTGACCGAGCTCGACGCCCGGCTGGTCGGTCGCGAAGGTGACGTCGACGACGATGGCGACGTCGGGGCGCAGGGCGTAGGCGCTGGTGCGAGCACCGGCGAAGGAGATCTCCTCCTGGGCGACGGCGAGCGCGACGACGTCGCCCGGGGCGCCGCCCTGCTCGGCGACGAGCCGAGCCGCCTGCGCGGCGACGTAGGAGCCGACCCGGTTATCGAGCGAACGGGACACCAGGCGGTCGTTGGGGAGCTCGACGGGCTGGGCATCGATCACCGCGAAATCGCTGATCCGGACGAGCGCCTTGGCCTCGTCGCCGTCCTTGGCGCCGATGTCGATGACCATGTCCTTGAGCTCGGGCACCTGCTTGCGGTCCTCGTCCTTCATCAGGTGCACGGGCTTGCGTCCGATCACCCCGGGGACCGAGCCGGCGCGCGTGGTGATGCTCACCCGCTGGGCGACGAGGACCATCGGGTCCCAGCCCCCGAGACTTCCGAAGTGAAGGTAGCCGTCGTCGTCGATATGCGTCACATGGAGGCCGATCTCGTCGATGTGCCCAACGATGGCCAGCGTTGGCCCGCCCCCCGGCGAGGAGGCGGCGACCCGAGCCGAGGAGGAGCCCACCTTGTCCCCCTTGACCTCAGCGAACTCCGAGCACGCCTCGCGCCACACCTGCGCGGCGCCGGTCTCGTGCCCCGACGGGGCGGGGGCGGTGAGAAGTCGGTGGAGGAGCTTCGGGGGCGTCACGGAGGGAGGCGTCAGCCGAGAAGCTCGCGCAGCACGAGCTGGAGGATCCCGCCGTGACGGTAGTAGCGCTGCTCGTTGGGGGTGTCGATGCGCACGGTGACGGTGAACTCGGAGGGCGCGCCGGCGCCAGCCGATTCCGTTCGAACGGTGATCTCCCGCGGGATCTCCTCGGCGCCGGCGAGCCCGGCGATGTGAAACACCTCGTGGCCGGTCAACCCGAGCGACTCGACCGAGTCGCCCTCGTTGAACTGGAGCGGAAGGACGCCCATGCCGACGAGGTTCGAGCGGTGGATGCGCTCGAAGCTCTGGGCGATCACCGCGCGCACGCCGAGCAGGCGCGTCCCCTTGGCCGCCCAATCGCGTGAGGATCCCGACCCGTACTCCTTACCGGCGAGGACGACGAGCGGCGTGCCCTCCTCCTGGTAGCGCATGGCGGCGTCGTAGATCGACATCTGCTCCTCGTCGGGCAGGTGCAACGTCACCCCACCCTCGGGAAGCCGATCCCGCCCACCCGCCAGCTGGTTGCGCAGGCGGATGTTGGCGAACGTGCCGCGCATCATCACCTCGTGGTTGCCTCGCCGAGATCCGTAGGAATTGAAGTCCTTGGGCTGCACGCCGTGCTCGATCAGGTACTCGCCCGCGGGCCCGTCGCGCTTGATCGATCCGGCCGGAGAGATGTGATCGGTGGTGACGCTGTCGCCGAGGACGGCGAGGACGCGCGCACCCTCGATGTCTCGGATCGGCTCGGGCTCGGGCGAGAGGTCCTCGAAGAACGGCGGGCGGCGCACGTAGGTCGAGCTCTCACCCCACTCGAAGCTGTCTCCGGTCGGGATCTCGAGCGAGTTCCAGCGTTCGTCGCCGTCGAACACCTCCGCATAGCTTTTGCGGAACATGTCGGACTGGACCGCGTCGAGCACGGTCTCCGATACCTCCGCCGCGGTGGGCCAGATGTCCTTGAGGTACACGGCCTGGCCGTGGTCGTCTTCGCCCAGCGGCTCTTCGTAGAGATCGATGTCCATCGAGCCGGCGAGCGCATAGGCGACGCACAGGGGCGGCGACGCGAGGTAGTTCATCTTCACGTCGGGGTTGATCCGGCCCTCGAAGTTGCGATTGCCCGAGAGCACCGACACCACGGCGAGATCGGCTTCGTTCACCGCTTCGGAGACCTCCTCGGGGAGCGGCCCGCTGTTGCCGATGCACGTGGTGCACCCGTAGCCGACGAGATTGAAGCCCAGGGCTTCGAGGTACTCGGTCAGCCCCGCGCGATCGAGGTACTCGGTCACCACCTTCGATCCGGGTGCGAGCGAGGTCTTGACCCACGGCTTGGTCTTGAGTCCCCGCTGCACGGCGTTGCGCGCGAGCAGACCGGCGCCGACCATGACCGACGGATTCGAGGTGTTGGTACAGCTGGTGATCGCGGCGATGACCACGTGACCGTGGTGCAGGGCGGTCTCGGTGCCGTCGGCGAGGGTCACCGGCGTGGTCGCGCGCTTGCGCTCGGCGACCTGGGCCGAGCTCACGGCGCCCGGTTCGTGGCCGGCTCCGTTGGGCCGGTGCGAGGCGACCGGGTCACTCGCGGGAAAGCTGTCCTCGATCGCCTCGTCCTCCTCTGACTCGTCGGGGAGGTAACCCCCGAGCGCCTCGCGGAAGGCTGCTTTGGCGTCGGTCAGGGACACGCGATCCTGTGGGCGCTTGGGTCCGGCGATGCTCGGCACCACTTCGGCCAGGTTGAGCTCGATCGTGTCGCTGTACGTCGGCTCCTCTGAGCTCTCGTCGTGCCACAGGCCCTGCTCCTTGGCGTAGGCCTCGACGAGCCCGATGAGCTCCTTGGGCCGGCCCGAGAACTCGAGGTAGCGCAGCGTCTCGGCGTCGATCGGGAAGATCGCGCAGGTCGACCCGAACTCGGGCGACATGTTCCCGATCGTGGCCCGGTCGGCGAGGGGCAGCGCCGCGAGCCCCGGACCGTAGAACTCGACGAACTTGCCCACGACGCCGAGCTTGCGGAGCATCTCGGTGACCGTGAGCACGAGGTCGGTGGCGGTGGCGCCCTCGGGGAGCTCGCCGGTGAGCTTGAACCCGATCACCTGGGGGATGAGCATCGACATCGGCTGTCCGAGCATCGCCGCCTCAGCCTCGATTCCCCCGACGCCCCAGCCGAGAACGCCGAGGCCGTTGATCATGGTGGTGTGCGAGTCGGTGCCGATGAGCGTGTCGGGGTAGGCGAGGCTGCGCTCCTCGTCGACGAACACCACCCGGGCCAGGTACTCGAGATTGACCTGATGGACGATTCCCGTGTCGGGCGGGACGACCTCGAAGTTGTCGAACGCCCCCTGGCCCCAGCGCAGGAAGGCGTAGCGCTCCTGGTTGCGTTCGAACTCGAGCTCGGCGTTGCGCTCGAAGGCCTGGTGCGTGCCGAAGACGTCGACCTGCACCGAGTGGTCGATCACGAGCTCGGCCGGCACGAGCGGGTTGATCTTCTCGGCGTCGCCGCCGAGCTCGGTCATCGCGTCGCGCATCGCCGCCAGATCGACGATCGCCGGGACGCCGGTGAAGTCCTGCATGACCACCCGGGCCGGGGTGAAGGCGATCTCCTCGCTCGGCTCGGCCTTGGCGTTCCAGCTCGCGAGCGCTTCGATGTCGCGCGCGCGGATCGATACCCCGTCCTCGTTGCGCAGCAGGTTCTCGAGCAGTACCTTGAGCGAGAAGGGCAGGCGAGCGACGTCGTAGGAGGCCTGGAGCGCGTCGAGGCGGAAGATCTCGAAGGAGCGCTCACCGACGGTGAGCGTGGCCTTCGCGTCGAAGCTGTTGGTGGACATTCCGCCTCCTGGACTCGGGTGGAGCCTCGTAACTGTAGGCGAGCGCGGGCTCGGTGGGCGGAGTCGGGCGACGGCGGGCGGGACGTGGACGCTCTTGACCACCGTATGGGTGGTCAAGAGCGTCCACGTCCGAGTCACGCCCGACTGGCTACGACAACGAGCATCACA
>DATCEM010000417.1:0-3339 GCA_036510175.1 Solirubrobacteraceae bacterium
GGCGGCGGCCGCTCGCCCGACGCCGGGCGCTGACGGCGACGTAACGGCCGTGTAACCGAGGACCGGTTACCAATCGGCCATGCGGCTGCGCGCGTACCACCTCCCCCGCCTCTCGCTCGCCCTCGCCACCCTAGGCTGCGCCCTGGCGCTCACCGCATGCGGCAGCTCGAGCTCCAAGCATGCCGGCTCATCGGGCGACTCCCAGCTCGCGCTCTCGCAGTGCATGCGCGCCCACGGCGTCCCGAACTACCCCGACCCGACGAAGGGCCCGGGTGGCGAAGGCTTCCATATCTCGCAGCCGCTCGGCGGGACCAGCGGCACGCTGACCGTCGACGGCACCCCGTTCAGCGGGCCGGTATTCGAGGCCGCCGAGAAGACGTGCAAGCTCTTCGGCGGCGGCACCTCGCCGCCCGCGGTCTCCGAGAGCCAGAAGCTCGCGCTCTTTCACTTCTCGGAGTGCATGCGCGCGCACGGGGTCCCGAACTACGCCGACCCGTCGTTCCCCGCCGGCGGCGGGATCGAGCGTCCTGTCGTGCCCGGGCTGAGTGAGGACTCGCCCGTGGTGAGGAAGGCGGCGGCCGTGTGCAACCGCAGCTGAGCGGCGCGGGGGACGCTCAGCCCTCGCTCGAGGTCACGCGCAGCTCGCTCTCGCCCACCCGGACGATGTCGCCGGGATGGAGCTGGCGGCCGCGACGCACCTCTCGCTCTCCGTTCACCCACACCGGCTCGGCCGCGAGGAACGCCTTGACCTGAGCGCCGCTGTCGATCAGCGCGGCGAGCTTCAGGAGCTGCCCGAGCCTGATCATCTGACCGCGAATCGGCACGTCGACCACGATCGGCGAAACCTATCGCCTGCCTGTCTACGGAGCGGTGACCGGAGCCGAGGCGGTGACGAGCTGGAGGCCGCTCGGCGTGATCACCGCCAGCGTGTCGTTCTCGACCTGCTCGGCGACCTCCGGGACGACGGCGGTGGCGCAGATGAGCACCCGTGCCGCCGAGCGGGAACGGTTGAGAATCTGGTGGGTTCCCGCCGGCCCGACGGGGAAGGCGACCACCTCTCCGGGCTCGAGCACGCGCTCGTCGTCCGGTCCTCGGCGCAGCGTGGGCGTTCCCGAGATCACGAACAGGAGCTCCTCGTTGGCGTGATGGAAGTGCAAGGGCGAGACCATGGCGCCCGGGTCGAGCTCATAGAGATTGGCTGCGAGACGTTGTGCGCCGGCCTGCTGAGCCAGCCGCACTGCGCGGAGCACCGTGTCGCCGGTGGCGACCTCGGCGTCCCATGTGGGGTGAAGGAGGTTCATATCAGAAACGATATCAAGTGATATCATCGAGCGCATGAAAGAACCACCCACACCCTTGTACGTGCGCTTGGCCGCCGAGCAGACCCGACGTCTGGAGCAAGCCGTCTCGCTGTCCGGGAAGAGCAAGCGCCAGCTCATCGAAGATGCCGTGCGCGAGCACCTCGACGACGACGGCCTCACCGTCGGGCGGATCGCCCTGCGCGAGGAGGCGCCCGACGTGCTCACGGCGCCCGAGGCGGCGGCCCTGCTCCGCGTCGAGGAGGACGAGCTCCTGGCCGCGGCGGCACGGGGCGAGCTCCCCGGGCGCGCGATCGGCGGTGCCTGGCGTTTCTCGCGCTCGGCGCTCCTGACCTGGCTGAGCAGAATCCACGAGGAACCACCGAGGACGGCGTAACATTCGGTCCCGTGGAGCGGGCCGAGACCGTGGTGGAAACCGGACTTGAGTACGTGCCGGGCGAGCCCGTGCGCGTCCGTGTGGTGCGCCGTGAGCACCGGATCTCCGTCACCGACGGCGGGGCGGCGATCGCCAGGGCCGGACGGCCGCCCGGCTGGCGCGACGCAGCCGGCCGAGTGGCCGATGAGCTCGTGGTGAACGTCAGTCACCACGGCGTCGTCTCGCTCCCCGTCGTCCCCGTCGGCCCGGGCGAGCAGACCATCGTGCGCCGAATCGGGGAGGCCTCCCTCGGTCTCTACCAGGAGCTGCTCGAGCTCGAGGTCTAGGGTTCGCGGCCGGCGGTACAGGACACGTCGTCAGGTAATCGTCCGCCGCGCCACGCTGGTGATACCGTTCTCGCCGCGTGAAAGCGCACCGTATGTGGCACGAAGCCCGGGGCAAGAGCGACAGATGACCGCGATCCTGACCACGCCGATCGCCGTCGCTGCGATCGTGCTCGCCGTCGCCGGGGCCGCCAAGCTCCGCTCGCCCGCCGGCGCCTCGCGCGCCCTCGCCGCCGCCGGCTTTTCCGTTCCCGGGGGCGTCGTGCGGCTCATTGCGTCGGGAGAGCTCGCGCTCGCAGCGCTCGTCCTGCTGGCCCCCGGCCGCGCCGCGTGCGCGCTGCTCGCGGCAATGTACGGCGCCCTGGCGCTCGTCGCCCGCGCCCTGATGCGCCGGGGCGCGACGTGCGGCTGCTTCGGCGGCGACGATGCGCCCGCGACAGCGGCCCACGTCGGGCTCAGTGCGGCGCTCGCCATCATCGCCGCCGCGGGCCTAGCGTGGCCCGCACACGGGATCGCCTGGCTGCTGGCGGGGTCCCCCGGCGCGATGGTGCCGCTCGCCCTGGGGATCGCCGGCGCCGCGTACGCGACGGTGCTCGCCTACACCGAGCTGCCGTCGGCGTGGAGCGCGTGGAGGCCACAATGAGCGAGCGGCTGGCCCGAGCGCTCGGAGGCCTGATCGAGCGCCGCACATCGCGGCGGAGCCTGTTCGCCCGGTCCGCGGTCGCCGGGGCCGCGCTCGCCGTCGCGCCCGTCCGCTACCTGCTGCGCCCGGAGACCGCGTGGGCGGTGCTGAGGTCTGCGGACTGCCCCGGCGACAGCCCCTGCAACGACGGCTACAGCGCCTTCTGCTGCGAGATCCAGGGCGGCCACAACCGCTGCCCGACGGGGACCTACGTCGGCGGCTGGTGGAAGTGCACCGACTATCAGGGCGGGCGCCTGTGCCACGAGGAGGGGGTGCGCTATTACCTCGACTGCAACCGGGTCCCCGGCGTTGGCTTCCCCGGCGGCTGCCAGTGCGCGAACGGGGACTGCGGGAGCCGAGTCGTCGACTGCAACCAGTTCCGCTACGGCCAATGCAACACGGAAATCGTGGAGACCACCGAGGTCGTGTGTCGCCTGGTCATCTGCCAGAACCCGTCGTCGGTGGCGGAGCTGGGCTGCAACGGGACGCTGATGATCGACAACGCCGTGTGCGCCCAGGAAGCGAACTGCCTCGAGGGGCTCGCAGTTCAGCTGCCCGGTGACGGAGGGGCATGATGACGGCACTCGTGGCCTGCGAGACCGTGCTCCTCGTGCTGCTCGTGGTCCTCGTCGCCGGCCT
>DATCEM010000418.1:0-4720 GCA_036510175.1 Solirubrobacteraceae bacterium
CCGGTCCCGAGCCACAGTTCCATGATCGGTTGTCATCGGTCCCGTCTGCGTTGTTCTGCTCGTTGGCGTCGTTGCGCTTCGTATCGTAGGAGACGAGGTCGTTCAGGGTGAACCCGTCGTGGCAGGTGACGAAGTTAACCGTGGCGGTGGGCTGACGGCGAAGGCCGTAGCTGGGTGCGCTCGTCGCGTACATGTCAGGGCTTGCGGCCAGGCGGGCGCCGACCCACCGGGGGCTGGGAGCCTGGTCTCGCCAGAAGTCGCGGATCGTGTCGCGGTATTGACCGTTCCACTCCGACCAGCGAGCCGGGAACCGCCCCTGCTCATTCCCGGCCGCGGTCCACGGCTCGGCGATGAGCTTGGTGCGGGCCAGGGTCGGGTCCTGGAGGATGAGATCGAAGAAGGCCGCGTTCTCGTCCCAGCCCGGGTCGGCGTCGGCCGCGCTCCCCGGCTCGTCGCTCCCGAGCACGGCGCCGAGATCGAAGCGTAACCCGTCGACGTGCATCTCCTGCACCCAGTAGCGAAGGGAGTCCAGGATCAGCCGTCTCACCGTCGGGCTCGCCGCGTTGATGGTGTTGCCGCAACCGGTGAGATTGTCGTAGGACTGAAGCTGGCCGGGGACGAGCTGGTAGTAGGCGGCATTGTCGATGCCCCGGAAGCACAGCGTCGGCCCGCGCTCGTCGCCCTCCGCGGTGTGGTTGAAGACGACGTCGAGGATGACCTCGATGCCGGCTTCGTGCAGCGTCTTGACCATCGACTTGAACTCATCGACCTCGCTCCCGGGGGACGCCCCAGCGCGCCGTGCCGACGAATATACGCCGTGCAGGGCGAAGAAGCCGATCGTGTCATAGCCCCAGTAGTTGGTGAGACCTTGGCCGGCGAGGACACCGTTGGTCAGCGACTGGTGGACGGGCAGCAGCTCGACCGCGGTGACACCGAGGCCCTTCAGGTAGGCGATGATCTCCGGGTGAGCCAGCCCCGCGTAGGTGCCCTGATCGGCGGTTGGAATCGCAGGATGCATGGCGGTGAAGCCCTTGACGTGGAGCTCGTAGATCACGCTGTCGGCCAGGCCGTAGCCCGGCGGCGCATCCGAGCCCCAGTCGAACGTGCTCTGCACGGTTACCGACCGGGGTGTGTCGGGCGCGGAGTCGGTGGTGTCGGGCGCGTCCGATCCCGTGGTGGAGGCGCCACTCCATGACGGCTTCCATGCCAGGTTGCCGGTTACCGAGCGACCGTAGGGATCGAGGAGAAGCTTGCTCGCGTTGCACCGCGCGCCGGTCGGCGGCGAATAGGAACCTGACACGCGAAACCCGTATTCCTGGCCCGCGAGGACACCGGGGATGAACCCGTGCCAGACGTCGCCGTCGACCAGCGTCAACGCTTGCGGGCTCTCGACGCCGTCGGCGTCGAAGGTGCAGAAGGACACCCCTTGAGCGACGCTCGAGTAGAGAGCCACGTTGGCCCCACCATCCACCATGCTCACCCCGAGCGGGTGGGGGAAGCTTGGTTCGCCAGCGGGGGTCACATAATCACCTTCGCTCGGGCGGGTGAGTCTATCGGCGTCTGGGGACGGCTCGGATGCGACGTGGACGCTCTTGACCACCGTATGGGTGGTCAAAAGCGTCCACGTGACGATCTCCTGGTGCCGCGATGCCCTCGGCGACCGGGATCCGGTTTTCCATGCTCTGTAGTTTGAGGTGATGACGATCCGCCGCCTGCTCGAGGAGACCGCCGCCCTCGCCGCCGACTATCTCGAGGGCATCCCGGGGCGGCCCGTCGGCTGGTCGGCCGGGGTCGATGAGCTGCGCGCCAGCCTGGGCGGGCCGCTGCCCGAGCGGCCTTCCGATCCGGGTGAAGTCATCGAACAGCTCGCGACCGCCGCTGAGCCCGGCCTCGTCGCGAGCCCCGGCGGACGCTATTTCGGCTTCGTCATCGGGGGAACGCTTCCCGCTGCCCTCGCCGCGGACTGGCTCACCTCTGCATGGGATCAGAATGCCGGGCTCTACGTCTGCGGGCCGGCGGCGGCGGTCGTCGAGGAGCTGGCGGGCGCGTGGACCACCGAGCTCCTAGGACTGCCGGACGGGGTCTCCTTCGGCTTCGTCACCGGATGCCAGATGGCTCATGTCACCGCGCTCGCCGCCGCCCGCCACAGCGTCCTCGCCGCCGTCGGCTGGGATGTCAACGAGCGCGGCCTGTTCGGCGCGCCGGCGATCCGCGTGCTCGTCGGCGCGGAGCGTCACGCCACCGTCGACCGCGCGCTGCGGTTCCTCGGGCTCGGCGCCGCATGCATCGTGCCCGTGGGGGCCGACGGGCAGGGTCGGATGGTGCCGGGCGAGCTGCGCGAGGCGGTGGGGCCCGGCGGACCCACCATCGTCTGCGCTCAGGCCGGAAACGTCAACACGGGCGCCTTCGATCCGCTCACCGAGATCGCCGACATCGCGCACGAGGCGGGCGCGTGGCTTCACGTCGACGGTGCCTTCGGGCTCTGGGCGGCGGCGAGCCCGGCCCTGCGTCACCTGGTCGCGGGCGCCGAGCGGGCGGACTCGTGGGCAACCGACGCCCACAAGTGGCTGAACGTCCCCTACGACAGTGGGATCGCCCTGTGCGCGCACCCGGAGGCCCAGCAGGCGGCGATGAGCGTCCGCGCCGGATACCTCGTCCATGCGGATTCCGGCGGGCCCCGCGACGAGCTGGACTGGAATCCGGACTTCTCGCGTCGCGCGCGCGGCTTCCCCGTCTACGCAGCGATCCGCTCACTCGGCCGCTCGGGGGTAGCCGAGCTCGTCGAGCGCTGCTGCGCGCACGCGCGCCACTTCGGCGAGGTGCTCGGCTCGACCCCTGCAGTCGAGGTGCTCAACGACGTCGTCCTCAACCAGGTGCTCGTTCGCTTCCTCGACGAGGCCGGCGACCACGACGCGTACACGCGCTCGGTGATCGAAGCGGTTCAGAACGACGGAACGTGCTGGCTGAGCGGGACAACCTGGCACGATATGGCCGCGATGCGTATCTCGGTTTCGAGCTGGGCGACGACGACCGAGGATGTCGAGCGTTCGCTCGAGGCGATCCTCCGCGCGGCGACGAAGGCCCGGCCGCCGCGCCTGTAGGGTCCGCGTTCCCGTGGCCTCCCCCCTCGACCAGCTCCACAAGAAGACGCGCCGAGCTGCGGAGAAGAGCCTGGCGAGCGACGAGAGCGTTATCACCATTCTCGCGGGCCGGTCCAAGCAGGCAATGATCGTCACCGACCGCCGGCTCCTCATCGTCAAGGCCGGGCTCATGTCGGGCACCGGAATTCGGGCGAAGGCCGCCTCGTTCTCCTTCGCCGACGTCGCCGCCATCAACGTTCACACCGGACCGGGGGTAGCCGCCCTCGAAGTCGTGGCCGCGGACGCCAAGAAGTCCAAGAAACCGGACCTGCGGGCCGCCTACCAGCTCCCGAACTGGCTGCCCTGCCATCCGCCGATGGGGAGCTCGCCGATCATCGGCGAGCTGCGCGCGTTCGTGCAGAGCGGTGGCCGCTCGCGCTCGGCGCGCTTCGCCCTCGGCGACTCATAGCCGCCGCTACTTCCCCTGCCGTCACGCGGCGAGCTCACGGCTCGCCGCGTGACCGTTTCGTTGTCGTGGCGCTACTTGATTGCCGTCCCGGACGGCGCGACCACGTACCAGGGCGCTCCGAACTGGCTGAGGGCCTGGCCCGTCGTCTGCCCTGACGCGGTATCGCCCGCGTAGTAGTAGAGGGGATGGCCGGCGTAGGTGACTTCCAGCGTGCCGTCGCTGCGCTTCGTCGTCCCCAGGAGCGACGCCTTGACTCCGGCTCCCGCGACCGGCTTCTGGGTGCTCGTCAACGGCGGCCAGGCGCCGGCGCAGGCCCCGCTGCACGTGCTCGAGCTCCCGGTATCGGCGACGAAGAGGTACAGCGTGCGCCCCCTGCTGTCGACGAGGATCTTGCCGAGCTTCGATGCGGCGACGTCGACCGGCGTGCCGCCGCTCGTCTTGGAAGCCGCGGGAGCCGGCGCGGCGCCATACGCCGCTGACGCGCCCGAGCTCGACGCGGCAGCCGAAGTCGTAGTGGTCGCCGATGTCGTTCCCGAGCTGCTCCCGCAGCCGGCGACTCCCACCGCTACTGCGGCCAGGCAGACCAAGGAGAGCAGCGCCGGACGTCGCTTAGGGAAAATCGTTCTCATGAGTTACTCCTCTTCGCGGGTCGTGATCGCGCGCATTTCGCGCTTCTCTACCTAGGACGCCAACTGGGCCGCGAGGCTTCCCGTCAGCCGCGAGCCGCCCGCAGGGCCTCGGCGAGCTCGGACTCACGACCGCTGAGGCGAGCGTCGAGCTTGGCCGCCAGGGCCGCCCGAAGCCCCCGACCCACGGCCGGCCCCTCAGGGACACCGGCTGCGATCAGATCATCGCCGTCGATCTCCAGGCGGACATGGCGCAGGCGCTCGAGCCACTGCCGCACCGGCTCCTGCGGCCCGAGCGCCCCGGCGAGCGCAGCAAGCTCGACGCGCCCGGGAGCGAGCGCAGCGGCGATCTCCGAGGGCCGGGTCGCGGTGGCCAGCGCGGCGGCGGTGGGCCGGGCACCGCTCGCGGCGCCGACGATGCCCTCGCGGGTATCCGCATCGAAGGCGAGATCGTCGAGCAGGGTCGCAAGGTAGGCGCGGGGGATATTGAGGGCGGCGAGGGCCAGGGCGAGCACGTCGGGGCGGCCGTCCGCCGGGAGCAGGGC
>DATCEM010000419.1:0-4178 GCA_036510175.1 Solirubrobacteraceae bacterium
GATCCAGACGGGCGAGGCCGACGTCGCCCTCGCGGGCGGTGCCGAGTCGATGAGCCGAGGGCCCTATTGGATGCCCAGCGCCCGGTGGGGGGCGAGGATGGGCGAGACCGCGATGGTCGATCCCGTCATCGGCGGTCTCACCGATCCGTTCTCCTCGGTCCTCATGGGGGTCACGGCGGAGAACCTGGCCGAGCGCGGCTCGATCTCGCGCGAGCGCCAGGACGCGTTCGCCGTCGAGTCTCACCGCCGCGCTGCCGCCGCGCGCGAGGCCGGCCGGTTCGACGAGGAGATCGTCCCGGTCGAGGTCAGGGTAAAGCGCGACAAGGTGCCCTTCGCCCGCGACGAGCACATCCGCGAGGATGCCTCGACCGAGTCGATGGCCAAGCTGCGCCCCGTGTTCAAGCCCGAAGGCACGGTGACCGCGGGCAACGCCTCGGGGATGAACGACGCCGGGGCCGCCCTCGTCCTCATGAGTGCCGAGAAGGCCCGCGAGCTCGGCGCGCCCGTGCGCGCACGCATCCTCGCCTACGCGAGCTGTGGTGTCGACCCGGCGATCATGGGGATCGGCCCCGTCCCCGCTGTACGCAAGGTCCTCGAGCGCTCCGGGCGCTCGCTCGACGAGATCGGCGTGATCGAGCTCAACGAGGCATTCGCCGCCCAGGCCCTGGCGGTCATCGACGACCTTGGCCTCGACGAGGCCAAGGTCAACCCCAATGGCGGGGCGATCGCCCTGGGTCACCCGATCGGGGCGACCGGCGCGGCGATCACCACGAAGATCCTCGCGGAGATGGAGCGGTCGGGGAGCGAGCTCGGCCTCGTGACCCTGTGCATCGGCGGCGGCCAGGGGATCGCTCTCCTGCTCGGCGCGGGCCGCTAGCGGCCGGGGTACCCTCTCTCGCGATGGATCCCGCCTCCGGCATTGCAATCCCGGTGGCCTTCGGCGCCGGGCTGATCTCCTTCCTCTCGCCGTGCGTGCTGCCCCTCGTCCCGGGATACATCTCGGCGGTCGCGGGCGTCTCGCCCGGGCAGATCAAGGCGCGGCGGGTCCTCGGGCCGACGCTGGCCTTCATCGCGAGCTTCTCGACGATCTTCATCTGCCTCGGGCTGATCGGGCAGACCGCGCTGCGCGCCACCCTGGAAGGACCGACGGCGCTCAAGGTGTCGGGTGCGCTGGTCATCGCCATGGGCGTCCTCTTCCTCCTCGCCACGCTCGTGCCCCGATTCAGCCGCGAGTGGCATGTGGGCAAGCTGATGGAGCGGGCGGGCCGGGGAGGACCGGTGGTCACCGGCGCCGCGTTCGCGCTCGCGTGGCAGCCGTGTACGGGGCCGACGCTCGGGGCGATCATCGCCGCCACCAGCGGCACGAGCTCCACCGGCCGCGGCGTCTTCCTCCTCGCCGTGTACTGCGCAGGGCTGGGGGTCCCGTTCCTGCTCACCGGGCTCGCTTTCGGGACCGCTACGGCCGCCTTCACGGTGATCAAGCGCCACTACGCGATCGTCATCGGCACCGGCGGAGTCGTGCTCATCGGAATGGGCGTGCTCATCTGGACCGGCGAATTCACCACTCTGAACGCCACCGTCAACGACTGGATTCACAGCTTGGGGTTGCCCAATTTCAATTCCGATACCTAGCTCGAGAAAGGCCCGCCGTGACGGATCAGCCCGAACCCGAAGACATGTATCAGGACATCACGCGCGAGCTCCAGCGCCTGTTTCCGCCCGACCGCATGGAGCGCATCGCCGACCGGCTAGGCCTGGCCGGGACCGAGGAGGACTTCGACTATCTCGGTGACCTGATCAGCGCGATCTTCACCCGGGGCATCGAGTTCGGAGCGGTCGAGGTCGCGGCGCAGCAGGTCCAGGCCGCGCCCGAGGTCCACCCGCAGATCGACATCGCCCACGTCGACCTGCCCTGAGTTCTCGGCACGCCGGTCAGCGGGTGGGTGCGTTCTCGTCTGGGGCTAGGAGAATGAGGTGAGGAAGGTGCGCTGTGCTGCGCGTCCGTGGGTGAGCTGCTTGTCGGCGATGCCGATCTCTTGGACGAGGTTGTGGCGGACTTTGAGGATCGCGGTGACGGATCCGTCGGGGGCGAGGTACCAGTCGTTGGAGCCGATGCGGAATGGCCTTCCGAGCTTGAGCTTCTTCGCCGCGGTGGCGATGGTCGCGCCGGGGCGGACGCCGTGGATCGCGTAGTAGGCGCTTGCGGTGGAGATCCAGATCACGTGTCCTGTGAACTTGGATCGCTGCCGGGCAGGGAGGATGGCAGCGGCCTTCGGGGAGCCGTAGCCGACGCGGATGCCGATCGGGGTCAGGCAGAAGAACTCCTGGTAGCGCCGGCCGCGGCTAGAGCTGTGCCTGTAGGCCTTCTGGGCTTGGGTGCGAGTGTCGCCGAGCTTGACCCGCCCGACCGTTTCACCGGAGAGCCTTCCGGTGGCGGCAGGGCATTTCGCGACGTGCGGCACCGGCACGAGCACCCCGGCGCTGGTCGCCGGCCTTCCCAACCCGGCGATGTTCGCGGCCGCGGTGGTGCACGTCAGGACGTTTCCCTCGTCGATCGCCTGCACCGTGTACGTGTGGCTGGTCGCGCCGGCGATCGGCGTCCCGTCGCGGTTCCACTGATAGGTGTAGAGGACGGGGTTACCGGTCCAGGACCCCGGGGAGCAGACCAGCGTGCTCCGAGCTTTCGCGGTGCCGGTGATCGCCGGGAGCGCCGTGTTCTGGGGTCCTGCGGTCACCGTGTAATGAATCGACGCCGTCGCGGTCTGGCTGTCCAGGCTGGTCGCGGTCACCGTGTATGTCGCGCTCCCGGCAGCACTGGTGTTCAGACTTCCGGTGATCGCACCTGTCGTTCCCGAGTGCCCGGTGCTATCGGCGCAAGTGCTGATCCCCGGACCGTTTGCACCCTCAGAACAGTGGAACGACGTGGTCACCGCCTGCCCGACCGCGTAGGTGCCGCCCGTCGCCGGCGAGGTGATCGTCGCGCTGGGCGCCGACACCGGCGGGCTCGCGGCGCTCACGACCGTCTCGGCCATCGACGCCCCACAAGCCGACGCGGCCGGGCTGTCGTTCGAGTCCCCGCCGTAGCTGGCATACCACCAATAATCCCCCGCGCTCGACGGGGTGAACCCGGCCGACGGGTGATACGTGCCCGCGTCGGTCACCGTCGCGGTCCCAACCGTCACCCCGCCCGAAGCGCACGAACTCGGTGCCGAGGCCTGCGGCCCGAACACCTTGAAGGTGATCGTCCCGGTCGGCGACCCCCCAGACAACGACGCCGACACCGACGAGGCCGCGATCGCGCTGCCCGCCGTCCCAGTCGACGGCACACTTAGCGACAGTTCCGTCGTGGTCACGAACCCGTTGCCGACCCGATCGACGACGACGCACTCGGAGATCGAGACGCACGTAACCGCATCGAGAGAGTTCGCGCCGGGGACCGGGGCCGGCGAGGCGCCTGCCGGCGCCGTCGGGTCGAACGTCACCTCGCTGCCGTTGTAGTCGACCGCCGTGCACTGCGTCCCTGACGCGCACGCCACACCGCGGAGCGTCTCGCCCGCGTCGACGGGCGTCACGCCGGCAGCGTTCACCGTCCCCGCCGTCGGGTCGAAGGTAACCTCGTTGCCGCTGTAGTCGACCGCCGTGCACTGCGTCCCCGACGCGCACGCCACCCCGCTGAAGGGCTGGTTCGGGTCGATCGACTTCACGCCGGCCATGTTCGCGGTCCCTGACGTCGGGTCGAACGTCACCTCGCTGCCGTTGTAGTCGACCGCCGTGCACTGCGTCCCTGACGCGCACGCCACCCCGCTGAAGGACTGGCTCGGGTCGATCGACTTCACGCCTCCGCCGGTCACCATCCCCGACGTCGGGTCGAACGTCACCTCGTTGCCGGCGCCGTCGACCGCCGTGCACTGCGTCCCCGACGCGCACGCCACCCCAGAAAGGGCCTGGCCCGAGTCGATCGACGTCACGCCGGCCGCGTTCACGGTCCCCGTCGGGTCGAACGTCACCTCGTTGCCACTGTTGTCGACCGCCGTGCACTGCGCCCCTGGCGCGCACGCCACCGCGCGGACCGGCTGGCCTGGATCGATCGACTTCACGCCGGCCATGTTCGCGGTCCCTGACGTCGGGTCGAACGTCACCTCGCTGCCGTTGTAGTCGACCGCCGTGCACTGCGTCCC
>DATCEM010000420.1:0-4733 GCA_036510175.1 Solirubrobacteraceae bacterium
CAGCGCTGGATCACCTTGCGGTATCCCTCGTGCCCGAGACTCGTGAACATGAAGTACTGCGCGATGACCTCGCTGCCGGGGCGCGAGAAGTTCAGCGAGAACGTCGGCATGTGTCCGCCGAGGTAGTTGACGTCAAACACCAGCTCGTGCGGCAGGGCCTCTGGGTCGCGCCAGATCGCCCAGCCGACGCCTGGGTACACGAGCCCGTATTTGTGTCCGGAGGCGTTGATCGACTGGACACGCGGGATCCGGAAGTCCCATGTGAGGTTGGGCTGGATGAACGGCGCGACGAACCCGCCCGACGCGGCGTCGACGTGGATCGGTACGTCCAGCCCGCGCTCGTTCTGGAGGCCGTCGAGCGCATCGGCGATCTCGGCGATCGGCTCGTAGCTGCCGTCGAAGGTCGAGCCGAGGATGGCGACCACGCCGATCGTGTTCTCGTCGCAGAGTGCAACGGCCTCTGGTGCGCTCATGTGGTAGCGATCGCCGTCCATCGGGACCTGACGCGGCTCGACATCCCAGTAGCGGCAGAACTTCTCCCAGCACACCTGGGTATTGATGCCCATGACCAGGTTCGGCTTATCGGTCGGCTTGCCGGCGGCGTGCATCCGCTCGCGCCAGCGCCACTTGAGCGCCATCCCGCCGAGCATCGCCGCCTCGCTCGACCCGGTCGTCGAGCATCCGGTCGCGTCACCGTCCTCCGGCGAGTTCCACAGCTTGGCGAGGATGCGCACGCACCGCGCCTCGATCTCCGCCGTCTGGGGGTACTCGTCCTTGTCGACCATGTTCTTGTCTGCGGTCTCGGCCATCAGGCGTGCGGCGATCGGCGGCATCCACGTGGTCACGAAGGTGGCGAGGTTCAGCCGTGCCTCTCCGTCGAGCAGGAGCTCGGCGGAGATGCAGTCGTATGCCGCATCAGCTCCCATGCCGTCGCCGGGCAGGTGGTGGCACGGGACCTCGGTCCCGGCGGCCTCCGGGTGATGATCGGGAGGCGCGAGCTGATGTGGGTGGCTGCCGTGCGCGGATTGGCGAGTGAGTCCCATCTCAGGGTTCTCCTTCGTGGTCGAGGCCGGGTCGTGGACATCATCTCAGCGCTGTTGCCCCAGCGGTCCCGATCGGCTGCTCGGCGGGCGAGCGGCAGCGTCCGCCGGCCGGTGTCTCGCTGGATGCTCTCCGCGCGGTGCCAGCTCCACCGGGACGGTGCCGGCTTGCCACAGGCTATATCCGGCTGGTAGGCTAGTATAGTCTCAGTTTAAGTCGCTTATACTCAATTGAGCGTAAATGGTTTGCATCCCCACCAGCCTGAATCACTGCCCACCGGTCACGGAGGTTGGTCCTAGACCAATCTCGCGCCTGGAGATGCGCACGAGTCTGGGGCGATGAGCACGGCGGCGTTCTGCGAGGCGTGCGGACAGCCGGTGACCGCCCAGGCGAGGTTCTGCGGGCATTGCGGGACGCAGGTCGGGCCGGGGACGACCTCCGGGCTGTGGGCGGATGCCGGCGACCCGCCGGCAGCGCGCGCGTCCGCCTCGACCGCGGCGGGAGAGGGTGCTTCCGCGGCGCCAGCGGGTGCTCCGGCCGCGGCAGCGGGTTCCCCTCCGAAGGCGCGGGCGCGCGTCGAGGAGCTGGCGCCGGGGGCGGCGGAACTGGCCTCGCAGCTCGCCACGCAGTTGCGCGCCCCAGCGGCAGCGAGCGCATTGATCGCCGGGGCGAGCGCCGCCGTCGGCGTTTTTGTGATCGGCGTGGTGGTCGCGCTCGGGTTCACAGATCAGTCGCTGATCGGGCTGGTCGATAACGGCAAGGGCGTAGTCACCGGCGGCTTCGCGCAGATGCTCAACTTCGTTCAGACCGGGTACAGCGGCGGTTCGGGCAAGGTCGGTCCGGCGCTGTTCCTCGCCTTCCCGATCGGCGCCTGCGCGGTCGCGGCTGCGCTGCAGGCGAGGCGGACGCGCGCGCTCGCCCCGCCCGTCAGGTTGGCGGCAGGCGCGGGCACCGGCCTGGTGTTCGGCCTGCTGATGCTGATTCCAGCGCTGGCTGTCGGACAGCTCGACGGCGACAGGCCAAAGATCGTCGGGGCTGTGCTGCTGGGAATCCTCTGGGGCGGCATCGGTGGACTGCTCGGCACCCGCTACGCCATCCGTCGAGACATGGATGAGGGAGCGTTGGCCATGCTCATGCCGGCGCGGGCTCGGTCGGTCGCCGAGATGATTCTCGTGGCGGCGCGCCCGCTGGCGATCGCGCTGGCGGTGATGGCGCTCAGCGGCGGGCTTGTGTGGGCGGTGCAGGCGCTGCGGTGGAGCGGGGTGCGAAGTGATCGATCGACTCTCTCCGCTGCCGTCGACGGCGCGGCGTTCGCGGTCGAGCACGGCGTGCACTGGACTGAGCTAGGTGCCCTGGTCGAATTCCGCCCTGTGGCGGCCTCCGAGGTGGGCTACCCGGTGCCCGCCAACCTTCGCGGTCTCGAGACCAACGGCAGCGGCCAGTACCGGCTGTTTGGCTTCAGCGGAGCGCTGCCCGCGTACGTCTTCATCCCGCTGATGATCTGGCTGATCGGTATTCCGCTGCTCCTGGCGTTGTACGCCGGGTTTGCGCTCGCGCGCCAGCGAGGCGCCGTCGCCCCACACCTCGGAGCCGCCTGGGGCGCGCTGGTGGGGCCAATCTGGGCGGTCGGTATGGTCGCCGTCAACGCGCTGGTCGCCAAGTACGAATTCGGCCTGGCGCAGGGCGACAGCGTGCTGGGAATGTTCCTCCTGGACGGCATAGTGATCGGAGCGATCGGCGGGTTCCTCGCCACACGAGCACCCAGCAGGCGCACGGTGCGACGAGATCGCCCAGCGGGGTCCTGAGGCCGGTCGCGGACGCACTTGCCCCGAGCATCCTGCTCGATCCGCCACCGCGACTCAGCCCCCGGCCGGCCCCTCGCGCCCCGCAGGACGCTGACCGCCGAGCTCGCCCACGTGGGCGAGAAAGGCCTGGCGGTCGCGACTCGGGTGAAACGGCTCGCCGCCTTCGCGCAGGAGCCCGTCGATCCGCTCGAGCTCGAAGAGGAGCCCCAGCTTGCCCGGGGGGTCATCCCATTCGCCGGTGTCGTAGCGGTCCGCCCAGGCGGCGAGCGCCGCGAGCGCCTCGACCTGGATCGAGTCGTCCCACCAGCCCGAGCGAACGGCCAATCGGTAACGCTCGCGGAGCATGCACACGTCCATCCACAGCTGCTCCCACCACAGCCAGCGCTCGCGCGGGTAGAGCGACCGCCAGTCCAGCGGCCAGCGCCCGCCTTCGATGAGGTCGGGATTCATGGCTTCTCCTCTGACGAACCGCCTGGACCCGCGAGTTGTGCGCGAGGAGAGCTCGCAGGGGAATCCGGGCCGGGGGATTCCCCTGCCAGGCGGCGCAAGCGCCGATCCGCGAACCACATCCGCAGCCGGACCTTCACCGGTGGCAGGCGACCGTAGAGCAGGAGCGCCTCGCCGTCGGGAAGCTGGCGCAGCGACTCAGGGGAGGCGAGCGGGCGGCGGCGGCGCGCCTCCGATCGCGTCCTCCCGCCGTCCCCGGTCGTCCGCGTCTCGTCACGCGCCTCCTCCTCGCCGACGAGCCCTGAGAAATACCGGAGCGTCTCGAGGTCGGCGACGCCGGGCAGGAGCATGCGCGCCCGGTGGCTGTTGATCACGGTCTCGGCCTGCTGTCCGTAACGGCTGCGCGCCTGGGCCAGGTCGTGGAAGATCGAGACGAGCTGGATGTTATGGCTCGGCGCTGTCGAGGCGATCTCGGCAAGGCTTGGGAGCGGCGCGACGTTGCCTGCCTCGTCGAGACATAGGAGCAGCGGAAGCTCGAGTCGGCCTCCGCGGAGGGTGGCGCGCTCGTAGGCGCAGTCAACGATCTCCGACAGCAGCGCCAGGAAGATCGGCCGCAGGAGCTTCGACGCCTTCGCGTCACCGACGAGGTAGAGCGTTGAGCAGCCGTCGAGCACGGCTGAAGGGGTGATCTCGCACGATGCCGCGGACCGGACGACACGGGCGATCCGGTACGCGCGCAGGAGCGCCTGCACCGTGCCCTCGATCGATGCCCTCGTCCGGTCCGCCTGGGCGTCGAACGCTCGGGCCGAGTCGTAGGCGGCCCGCGCGTCGGCCAGCTCCGCCCCGTCGATCGCGCCGTCGGCGAGGACCTGGAGGGTCTGCTGTAGTTCGCGCCCGTCGAACCCGTAGGCCCAGCGCACCACGGCGCTCATGTCGGCGCCGCCGGCTGCGGCGGCGTAGAGGAGCGGCGCCAGGCGCTGCTCGGCGGCGACTCCCCAGAAGTCGCCGCCCTCGACGCGGCGCTGGTCGAGCTCGCCTGCCAGGGTCAAGCGCCAGGCGGCCTCGACCGCGCCGTCCCATGTCCCCGCTGCGCGCAGCGGAGACCAGGTCTGCGACGGGGTGCGGGCGAGCTCGAACGGGTCGAAGACGAACACCGGGCCGAGCGCGCGGCGGCGGGCGAGCGTCGCGTCGAGGAGGTCGGTCTTGATCGAGGATGCGACCGCCGGTCCTTCCCACTCGAGCAGCGCGGGCACCGCGAGACCGGCTGATTTGCCCGACTGCGGCGGGCCGAAGGCGACCAGGGCGTGACGGTCCTCGGCGCGCAGGAGCCGGCCGCCGTGGCGCCCGAGCGCGAGTCGGCAGGAGCCGGCGGCGGGAGCGGCGGCGGGCGCGGCGGCGGGCGCGGGCGCGGCGGCGGGCGCGGGCGCGGCGGCGGGCGCG
>DATCEM010000421.1:0-2272 GCA_036510175.1 Solirubrobacteraceae bacterium
CGCGGCGGCCCGGGAAAAGGGCTGGTCGTGGCAGCAGATCGGAGACGCCTTGGGCGTCACCCGCCAATCCGTGCACACCAAATACAACAAGGAGTCCTCATGACCACCGTTGCGCCAGAGAAGCTTCACGCCTGGGCCATCTATTTGCGGGCCAGTGAGGAGGCTCGCCGCCGCGGTGATCGCCGAACGGGCACCGATCACCTCTTGCTCGCCTTGTTCGAGGATCCCTCCGTCGAAGCCGTGTTGGGCGCGAGCCTGCAGCAAGCTCGCCAGGCCCTTGAGTCGCTCGATCGCGAAGCCCTGGGCGCCCTGGGCCTGGGGTCCGGCATCGACGCTCCGGCGCTGCCGATGCGCGCCGTGCCGAAGAAGCCGAGGATCAGAGACGTCGCGAAAAAAGATCGCTTGCGCATGACCCCCGCGGCAAAGAAAGTGCTCGAGGAAGCGTACAAGCCCAAGGGTCATCGGAAGCTGCAGGTCACCGGCCCCGAGGTGCTGGCCCAGATCCTCACTGTTCAACCACCAGATCCTGCGGCAGTGCTGCTGGGCGCGCTAGGCGTCGATCGCGCGGCCGCGCGGCAACGTCTGGGCTTGGGACGCGCCGCAGCGTAGGCAGACCAGCACCGAGCAGCGAAGGGCGGAAGCGTGCGACGCGACCCTCCAGGCGGTCGGGTAGAGCTAGCACGCAGCTTCGACGGAGACGTAGTTTGTAGGTTTTGGTGGTTGTTCATCGATCGATTGCTCTGCGCCGGGTCGCGGCGAAGGCTTCGAATTCGGCGAGCTTCCATCAGGTGCGCTCGCCCGCCGCCCGTGCCGGACCGGACGGCGCGAGCCTCCATACGTCGACGCGCTCGTCGCGGACGGGACTGTCGACCTGGCCCTCGATCGCCATCCCGAGCTTCGTCGCCACCCGCTGCGAGCGGGCGTTGCGCGGATGGATGATCGAGATGAGCTCGGGGAGCTCGAGCCGGGTGAACGCGTCTGCGGCGGCAGCGTGCGCGGCCTCGGTCGCGAGGCCTCGCCCCCACGCCCTCGGCGCCAGGCGCCAGCCGATCTCGGGCCGGGCGGCGAGCTCGGGGAGGAACGTCGGGTAGGCGACGCCGACGAAGCCGAGGAGCTCGCCCCGCAGGTCGGCCTCCCGTCCCTCGACGGCGAACCAGCCAAAGCCGTGCTCCTCCCAATGTCCGCGGGCGCGGCCGAGGAAGGCCGCGGCGGCCTCCGGGTCGACCGGCCGGTTGAGCATCCGCACGACCTCGGGATCGGTGTTGATCACCGTCATCGGAGCTTCATCCTCCTCGCGCCAGCGACGGAGCACGAGGCGTGGGGTGGTGAGCGCTCCGATCACCTCTCGGTGCCCGAGTGGCCTACGAGCAGGGTCTGTACGGGATAGCGTGCCAGAACAGAATCCGCGGTACGGATCGGCGACGGCCCCACAGGGGGGGGCTTGCTGCGAAAGTATTGCCAGTTAACCCAAACGCAGCACGACCCCGGCGGTACGCGCCCACCCACCGAATTCATGCCCCCAGCCGCCCAACCCCCACGCGCCCGCCCCTACACCAACCCCAGCGCCTCCGCCAGCGACCGCCACGCCTCGCGCGGGATGCCCTCGATTCCTACCGGCTGGAGGCAGACGTGGTTGGCGCCGGCTTCGAGGTGGGCGTGGGCTACGGGGATGATCTCCTCGGGTGTCCCGTGGGGGACGATGGCGTCGATCAGGCGGTCGGAGCCGCCGTCGGCGAGGTCGTGCTCGGTGAAGCCGAACTTGAGCAGATTGCTCGTGTAGTTCTGTAGGCGCAGGTAACCGGCGGCGTAGGCGCGCGCCGTCGTTGCGCCGCGATCGGGGTCGGGGTCGACGACGCAGGCGAGCTCGGGCGCGAGCAGGGGACCATCGCCGAGCAGGTCTCGGGCCGCGCGGGTGTGTTCGACGGGTACGAAATAGGGATGGGCGCCGAGCGCGCGCTCGCGGGCGAGCTCGAGCATCTTCGGTCTGAGCGCCGCCAGGCAGCGCTCGTCGCGCGGTAGCGGCGGGTCGGCGCTGTCGAGGCCGTCGAGGAAGGCGCGCATGGACGACAGCGGCTTCGTGTAGTCGCTCGTGGCCTCCGGGTGGCCGATGCCGATCCCCACAAGGAGCCGGCCGGGGAAATCGGCTACCAGTGCTGCGTGCTCGGCCGCGAGGGTAACCGGCTCGTTCTGCCACACGTTGACGATCCCCGTCGCCACGGTCAGGCGCTCGGTCGCGGCGAGGAGCGGGCGCGTGGTCGGGAGCCGCGGCGAG
>DATCEM010000422.1:0-2896 GCA_036510175.1 Solirubrobacteraceae bacterium
GAAGTTGTGGATAACTCTGTTGATGAAGCGCTGGCCGGGCACTGCGATGCGGTGCTCGTGACGATTCACCCGGACAACTCGGTGACCGTCGTGGACGACGGCCGCGGGATCCCGGTTGCGATCATGGAGAAGGAGCAGCGCCCCGCTGTCGAGGTCGTGCTGACCGTGCTGCACGCCGGCGGCAAGTTCGGCGACGGCGGCGGCTACAAGGTCTCCGGCGGACTCCACGGCGTCGGCGTGTCCGTGGTCAACGCGCTGTCGGAGCTCCTCGAGCTCGACATCTCCCGCGACGGCTACCACTGGAAGCAGACCTACGAGCGCGGCAAGCCGCTGACCGAGCTCACGCGCGCCGAGCCCACAAGCGAGACCGGCACGACGATCACCTTCCTGCCCGACGCGGAGATCTTCGAGGATCTCAATTTCGATTTCACCACCCTCGAACAGCGGATGCGCGAGACGGCCTTTTTGACCGCGGGCTTCCGGATCACCATCACCGACGAGCGCGACGAGGGCCGCCGCGCCGAGTTCCGCTACGAGGGCGGGATCGTCGACTTCGTCCACTACCTCAACGAGAACAAGGAGCCGATCCATAAGAAGGTGATCTCGCTCTCCGGCGACGGCTCCGAGGGCGCCGTCGAGGTCGCCATGCAATGGAACGGCTCCTACCAGGAGTCGGTGTTCTCCTTCGCGAACAACATCAACACGATCGAGGGTGGCTCGCACCTCTCCGGGTTCCGCTCGGCGCTCACCGGCGTGCTCAACAAGTACGCCAAGGACAAGGGGCTGCTCAAGGAAAAGGACGAGAACCTCACCGGAGAGGACGTCCGTGAGGGCCTCACCGCGGTGATCTCGGCCAAGCTCACCGACCCCCAGTTCGAGGGTCAGACCAAGACCAAGCTCGGGAATCCCGGCATGGCCGGCTTCGTGCAGACGATCGTCAACGCTCGCCTCAGTGAGTTCCTCGAGGAGAACCCGCGGGACGCCAAGGAGGTCATCACCAAGGCGGTTCAGGCGGCACAGGCGCGCTCCGCCGCGCGTAAGGCGCGTGACCTCACGCGGCGCAAGTCCGCGCTCGAGAACTCGACCCTGCCCGGCAAGCTCGCCGATTGCTCGGTCAAGGATCCGTCCCTGGCTGAGCTCTTCGTCGTCGAGGGTGACTCCGCCGGCGGCTCGGCGGTGAGCGCCCGCGACCGTAACACGCAGGCGATCCTCCCCTTGCGGGGAAAGATCCTCAACGTCGAGAAGAGCCGTATTGACAAGGTCCTCGGCAACGTCGAGATCCAGGCGCTGATCACCGCGATCGGCACCGGCGTGCGTGACGAGTTCGACCTGTCCAAGGCGCGTTACCACAAGGTCGTGCTCCTGACCGACGCCGACGTCGATGGGGCCCACATCCGCACGCTGGCCCTCACGCTGCTCTTCCGCGAGATGCAGCCTCTGATCGAAGCGGGCTACGTGTACATCGCCAAGCCACCGCTCTACGCGCTACGCCAGGGGCGTAAGCACCGCTACATCGAGCGCGAGTCCGAGCTCGAGGACATCCTCCTCGGCGACAAGCTCGAGAAGATCGAGGTCTTCGACCGCTACGGACGGCAGTTCAAGCTCACCGACGCCCGCTGGAAGCGCTTCTCCCGCCTGCTCAAGCAGTACGAAGGGTGGGCCTCGGCGCTGCGTACGGCGCACGGACACGGCATCGTCGCCTTCCTCCACGAGGGGCGGTTGCTCGAGGCGCAGATCACCGACACCGACGGCCTGCTCCGTCTTCTGAAGGAGGGCGGCAAGAACGGCGAGCCCTACCGGACCGAGCTCCTGTTCGAGGACCCGATCGAGATCGTCGTACGAACGGTCGAGGCCAAGACCGGACTCGCCAGCACCCACCGGGTGCGCCGCGCCGCGCTCGAGGCGACCGAGTACCAGCACCTCGCGAGCGTTCACGCCGATCTCGAAGCGCTCGCCGGCTCGCCCGCCTTCCAGGTGAAGCTCGGTGAGCAGAAGCGCGAGGCGACGAGTTTCGAGGCGCTGCGGGAAGACGTCCTCGCCGTCGCCCAGAAGGGCGTCGACTACGTGCGCTTCAAGGGGCTCGGTGAGATGGACGCCGACGAGCTCCGTGACACCACGATGGATCCGGCATCGCGCACCCTGGTGCAGGTGACGATGGAGGACGCGGCCTCGGCCGATCACGTGTTCTCGATGCTCATGGGTGACCAGGTGGAGCCGCGTCGCGCCTTCATCGAGGAGAACGCCCGCCTCGTATCTAACCTGGACGTGTAAACGATGTCAGCGGTTGACACCATCGGCGGCGGAAACATCGAGCCCCGCGGGCTCGAGGAGGAGATGCGCTCTGCGTATCTCGACTACGCGATGTCGGTCATCGTCGGCCGGGCCCTGCCCGACGTCCGCGATGGCCTGAAGCCCGTTCACCGCCGCGTTCTCTACGTGATGAACGAGCTCGGGCTCCAGCCCGGGCGTAAGCACGTCAAGTGCGCCCAGATCGTCGGTGAGGTAATGGGTAAGTACCACCCTCATGGAGACGCCTCGATCTACGACACCCTCGTGCGCCTGGCGCAGGACTTCTCCATGCGTTACCCGCTCGTCGACGGGCATGGCAACTTCGGCAACATCGATGGTTACGGGGCAGCCGCGATGAGGTATTGCGTCGTCGGCGACACGCGAGTGGCGACCATGAATGGAACGGTACGGATCGATTCTCTTGCCGCCGGGATGGAGCCGGACAGCGACCGGGAGGTCGACTTAGACGTTCTCGATCGCCTCGGCCGGCCCGTGCGCGCATCGAAGGTGTTCCACTCGGGCAGCCATTCGACTTTGCGGCTGCTGACCAAAGAGGGGTACGAGCTCACCGGGACGCATAACCATCCCGTCCTCTGCCTCGTCGACA
>DATCEM010000423.1:0-2583 GCA_036510175.1 Solirubrobacteraceae bacterium
GCAGCGGCGGCCGCCTCGGCTCCGAGCGCCCGATCCTCGGCCTCTCGGGCGCGAGCGGTTCCCGCCTCGATCGCGTCCCGGGCACTGGCGAGCTCCTGCTCGTGGCGGGATGCCTGCGCCGCGGCGGCATCGCGGACGCCCGAGAGCTCCTGCTCACGCCTGGCGGTCTCCGCGGCCAGGGCGGCCTGGGCGTCGGCGAGCTCCACCTCGCGCCGGGAAGCATCGGCCACGGCCGCGTCGCGCGACGCGTGGGCGTCAACGAGCTGCGCCTGCGCGGCTTCGAGGCGCTCCTCGAGCTGCGCCTGCGCGGCTCCCAGCCGATCATCGAGCTCGCTCGCCGTCGCGCGGGTGAGGTCAAGCGCGTGGCCCTGCTCGCGTGACTCAAGATCGAGCGCCCGCAGCCGCTCGGTCAGCTCGGCTTTGTCCCGCTCGGCCGCGGCGGTCGCCGCCTCCGCCTGCACCGCCCGGGCCTGAGCGACGCGGTGCCCCTCGAGCGCCGCGGCCAGCCGCGTCTCCGCCGCCCGCTTGGCCTGCTCGAAGGCACTCGCTTCCGCGCGGCTGCTGCGCTCCGTGCGCTCCGCCTCGGCGCGTGCTTCGAGCTCCTCGCGCGCGGTGGCCGCCGCGGCGGCCGCCTCGGTCCGCGCGCGATCGAGCTCGGCGGCCGCCCTCGCGCGCTGGTCGGCGAGCGCGCGCTCGGCCTCGGCCAGCTTCGCCTGCGTCGCCTCGATCGCCGTGTCGCGCTCGCGCACGCTGCCGTCGAGCCTCGTCAGCGCCTCGGTCTCGCGAGCGAGCCTCGACTGCAGCTCTGAACGTGTCTGCAGAGCGTCGGTGAGCTCCGACTCGAGAACCCTGACGCGCGAGGTGGCGAGCCCGTGAGCATCGGAGATGTCCTCGGCCCGCGCTTCCGCCGCGGCCCGGCGCTCGCGCTCGGCCTGCAAGCGCTGCTCCAGCTCCTGGATCGCGTAGCGCCGGGCTTCGGCACGGCGCTCAGCCTCGCCGCGAATCCGGCGCTCCTCGCGCAGCTCCTCCCGGTTGGCGCGCGGCGGTGACTCGCCCGGCGCTGGCGGCCGCTCCCGTGCCGCGGACTCGCGACGGGCACGGGCAGCCGGTGCACGGCGTCGACGCGTCGGCGCGGGGAGCTCGACCACCTCGCCGTCGGCGAGCTCGAGCGCGAATGACATGGGTCCGCGGTCGAGCAGCCCGCTCGCCACTGTGTAGGCGACCTGGAGCAGGCCCTCGGGAGCGGGCGGAGCGGACAGCGGCGCGAGCCGGCGCCTGGTCGTGCCGTCGTCGATGATCAGCGAGGGAAGTCCGCCCAGCAGGGTCTGCGGGTCGGGCGGGCGGCCGGCCACGCGGAGCATGGTCGAATCCGGTCCGACCTCGACTCGCTCGAACTCCTGTAGCTCGATGGCGCTCACGAATCTCGCCATCCGGAAGCGACTGTGAGGCACAGTGGCGCGCGGAGGAGCCCCTGACCCCTGATAACAGCCTCAGCCTCTCGCAACGCGGCGCTCCTGCTCGGTGAATGCGGACAGCGGCTGGCGATTGTATGTCTGTTATATCTCCGGTGCTGATGGGATGGAACCTCAGACATGACGCGCCCGTCCGCCCCCGGGGCGCCGAGCCGTCCCGGTCGCCGTCGTGAAGCTCCTGGTCACCGGAGGCGCCGGCTACATCGGTTCGATCGTCGCCATGCATCTGATCGAGGCCGGTCACGAAATCGTCGTCCTCGACAACCTCGAGCGCGGACACCGCGAGGCCGTCCCGAAGGAAGCCCGGCTGGAGATCGCCGACCTCCGAGATCAGGCGGCGGTGAAGACCGTGGCGAGCGAGGGGTTCGACGGCGTGCTGCACTTCGCAGCGCTGGCTCTGGTGAGCGAATCTGTCGCCCATCCGGAACGCTATTACCGCACCAACGTGGGCGGGACGCTCAACCTCCTCGACGCCATGCGCGCCGCCGGCGTGCCGCGGCTCGTGTTCTCCTCGACATGCGCCGTGTACGGGCAGCCGGACAGTGTTCCCATCGCGGAGACCGCCCCGCCCCGCCCCGCGAACGCCTACGGCGCCTCGAAGCTGGCGGTCGACCGGATGATCAGCGACGAATGCCTGGCTCATGGCCTGGGAGCGGTGAGCCTGCGCTACTTCAACGTCGCCGGCGCCAGCCACGGGCTCGGCGAGGATCACGAGCCCGAGACCCACCTGATCCCCAACGTCCTGCGAGCCGCGGAGGGGTCGCTCCCCTGCGTCGAGGTCTTCGGCACCGACTATCCGACGCCGGATGGCACTGCGGTTCGCGACTACATCCACATCGACGATCTCGCCGCGGCCCACCTGCTCGCCCTCGACGGCGCCCGCGCGGCCGAGCACCGGATCTTCAACCTCGGCAACGGGAGCGGCTTCTCGGTGCGCGAGGTGATCGCCGCGGCCGAGCAGGTGACCGGGAGGGTGGTTCCCACCCGCGAGGCCCCGCGCCGCCCTGGCGACCCGCCCGAGCTCGTATCGGCGAGCGAGCGGATCCGGCACGAGCTCCACTGGATCCCGCGCAAGCCGGCGTTGGCCGACATGATCGCCGACGCCTGGGCG
>DATCEM010000424.1:0-9446 GCA_036510175.1 Solirubrobacteraceae bacterium
GGCCTTCCGATTGGCGAGCCACTGCTGGTAGTGCGCCGGCGTGAGCACCTGGACGAGCGCGGTCATCGCCGCATGCAGGCGCCCGCAGAGCTCTGCGCACTGCCCGTGGTAGAGCGCGCCGGCCTTGGAGGCCTTGAACCACGTGTAGGTGGTGTAGCCGGGCACTGCATCGACCTTGCCGCCCAGCGAGGGGACCCACCACGAGTGGATCACGTCCAGCGACTCGATGTGGAGCACGACCGTCGTGTTCGCGGGTACGTACATCTCCTGGTAGGAGTAGGGCACCTTGCTCGAGTAGGGATCGGACTCGCACCCGGCGCCGTAGTAGTAGGCCCAGATGAACTGCCGTCCGGTGATGCAGATGATGAGCTTCTTCCCGTTCGGCGGCTCGGGCTCGGTGGTCGAGGCGGAGAGCACTCCGCCGCTGAGCGGGAGCCCGTTGGCGCTTGAGTTCGGCGGGGTGATAATGCTCGGGAGCTTGATGAAGGTGACCGTGGTGAGGACGACGAGGATCACCGCGGCGCCGACCGTCCAGCCGATCTCGAGGCGCGTGTTGCCGTGGATCTGCGCGGCCACGGCGCCCTTCTTGGCGCGGAACTTGTAGACCGAGTAGAAGAGCGCGCCCTCGACGAGGGCGAAGACGACCGCCGCGATGTAGAGCACGATCATGTAGAGGCTGTGGATCGCGTCCGCGTTCGGGGATCCACCCGATTTCGGCGTGAGGAAGTTGGCGAAGGCGTCCGGCGCCAGCAGCAGCGACGCGGCGACGCTCAGCGCGACGGCGAGAGCAAGGCGTCCGCGACCGGTCCGGCGCGCGCGGTGCCGGTGAGGATCGTTCTTGGCGTCGGAGCGCAAGGCGGCGGCATTCTATCCAGGCGGGGCCCCGGTGCGAGTTAGTGAGGATCGCACGAACTACGCCGCCGGTGGAGTCTCGATCACCACGCGGCACGGGCGGTGGGCCAGGAGATAGCTGGCGGTTGGCCCAAGCGCACGTTCGGAGGCGGGCGCGTGGGCGGTTCCCAGGTAGATGATCTCGGCCTCCTGGCGCTCCGCTTCCTGCACTATCGCCGCACCGGGGTTACGGGTGCGGATGAGCCGCGTCTGGATCTTCAGCCCGGCCTGGCGGCCCGCGAGCTTGGCCGAATCGAGGACGCGCAGACCGAGTTGCTCCTCGTCGTCGAGCCCGGCATCGAGCGAGAGCTGGCTCGGCACCCGGAGCACGTAGACCGCCTCGACGATCGCGCCCTCGCCGACGAGCTTGGCCGCCGTGCGCAGCGCGCGCGCGTCGACGTCGGTCCCGAAGATGGGCACGATCGCCGAGCGGTATTCGAGCTCGACGAAGAACGCGGGACGCTCGTGTCGCGCCACCCGGTGGTGACTGCGCAGGTCCAGGCCCTGCGAGCGGCGGTACATCACGTACCCCGCGAGGCCGATGATCATCCACCCCGTGCCCACGTAGCGAGCGTCGACGTGGAGCACGAGCACCGAGATCCAGGCGGCGAAGGTGGCGACCCCGCCGAGGACGGCGGTCAGGGGGATCTGCTTGCCGCGGAAGGGGATGTTCCAGGGCATCCGGTACGGGCGCTCGCGGTCGGGCTCCTTGATCCGCAGCGCGATCACCGCGGCGTGCGCGGTGGTGAACGACAGCATCGCGCCGAACGAGTAGAGGTTCCCCAGGAACTCGGTCTTCCCGGGGATGAGGAGGATCCCCGCGAAGACGGAGAAGACGACGATGGTGAACCACGGCGTCCGGTACTTCGAGTGCAGGCGGGCGAAGATGATCGGAAGCTGCCGGTGCTCGGCCAGCGACCACGAGAGGCGCGAAATACCGATCAGCCCGGCGTTGGTCGCGATGAAGAGGATCGTCGCGGCGAGGAGCCCGACGTAGTAGCGAAGGACGTGGGCGATCGTCGCCGAGAGCCCCAGGTGGCTGATGATCCCGAGCACGGGGTCGTTCTGGAAGCCGTGCGGGGGAGGCACCCCGAGCAGCGTCGTGGCATGGCTCCCGTGTCCGGTGACCGGCAGCGCCGAGAGTGCGACGACGGTCATGCCGGCGTAGACGCCGATCACCGCGATGAGGATCAGGTTGACCGCCTTAGGGATGTCCCTGCCCGGGTCGCGCGCCTCCTCGGCCATGTTGGAGACCGTCTCGATCCCCGTGTAGGCGAGCATCGACAGCGACAGCGCGAAGATCAGGTGGTTGTATGAAGGGGCGGTTCCGAGGTGGACCTGCGCGACGAGCCGCGAAGGGTCGAGCACGAGGAACACGCCGATGAGGATGATCAGGCACTGCGTCGCCAGGTCGGCGATCGCGAGAACGAAGTTGAGGTTCGCCGACTCGCCGATCCCCCGGATGTTCAGCCACGCAAGCACGATGATGACGAGCAGACCGCCGATCACGTCTCCCGGTGGATGCGTGAGGGCGGGCCAGAACGCTCCGAGATAGTGCGGAACGAAGAAGGCCGAGATGGCGATGGTGAGGATGTAGTCGAGGCTCAGCGCCCAGCCCGCGATGAACGAGACGAGCTCGTTGAACGCCTGCCGCGCGAACGACGAGGAGCCGCCGGCCTCCGGGAGCATCGCCGCGCCCTCGGCGTAGGTCTTCGCGGTCAGGGCGAACAGGCCGCCGGCAACCATGAAGATGATCGGCGTCATCCCCAGCGCGTAGGCGGCGACGATCCCCAGCGCGTAATAGATCGAGGAGCCGACGTTTCCGTAGGCCGTTGCGAACAGGCCGCCGAGGCCGACGGTGCGTCGCAGGCCGTGAGTCTCGATCTTGGCCATCCGGGCTCCAGCGAAGATAAGCCAGGCGCCATCAAGCTCACGCTAAGAACGCGACGTCCCGCGTAGAGAATTCGTAAAGGGCGGGCCGAGCCCTACTCGACCAATAGCCGGTAGCCGACCCCGGGCTCGGTGATGATGTGGCGCGGCCGCTGGGGGTCGGGCTCGAGCTTGGCGCGGATGTGCGCGACGTGGACGCGGAGATAGTGGGTCTCCTCGCCGTACTCCGGCCCCCAGACCTCGTGCAGGAGCTGGCGGTGGGTGACCAGGCGCCCTCGGTGCTGGGCGAGCACACGAAGCAGGTCGAACTCGATCGGCGTGAGGTGGATATCCAGGCCCGCCCGGGTGACCCGGCGATCGGAGAGGTCGACCGTGAGCTCGCCGATCTCCAGGAGCGGGCTGCCTCCGGTCTCGGCGGAGCGCCGCAGGATGGCGCGCAGGCGCGCCAGCAGCTCGTCGGTGTCGAACGGCTTGGTCACGTAGTCGTCGGCGCCGGCGTCGAGGGCCCTGACCTTCTGGCGCTCATCCCCGACGGCGGAGAGCACGAGGATGGGGAGCCGGCTCCAGCGGCGGACCTCCTCGCACACCTCGACGCCCTGCCCGTCGGGGAGGACGAGGTCGAGCACGAGCGCCGCCGGGGGCCGGGCGGCGAGCGACGCGAGCGCCTCGGAGCGCGTGCTCGCGGCCTCGACCGTGTAGCCGGCGGTCCGGAGAATGATCTTCAGCCCGCGGACGATCTGGGGCTCATCGTCGACGACGAGGATCCGCGGCGCATCGCTGCTCACCTGGCGGTCTCGGGCTGGAGGGGCACGGGAAAGGTCACGGCAAACGACGTGCCCCGGTCGGTGCCCGTCTGGAGGGTGATCTTGCCGCCGTTGGCCTCGACGAAGCCGCGGCAGATCGCCAGGCCGAGTCCCGCCCCTGGATCGGCGGCGCCGCGGCCGCGGAAGAAGGGCTCGAACACCCGAGCGTGGTGCTGGGAGGGAATCCCCCGGCCCGCATCGATCACGCGCACGGTGACGCGCCCGCCCTCCGCGCCGCCGGTGATCCGCACGGTTGCGCCGGAGGGGGAGAACTTGATCGCATTCTCGATCAGGTTCGAGAACACGCGCTCGAGCTGCGAGGCGTCGGCGCGGACGAGCGGGAGGTCGGGAGGGAGCCCGAACTCGAGCACGGACCCGCCGGCGAGCGAGGCGGCGGCGGAGGCGACGACGTCGTGCAGGTCGCACCAGTCCGCGCGCGGCTCCAACGACTTGGCCTCGATCTTCGAGAGATCGAGGAGGTCGTCGACGAGGCGGGCGAGGCGCGCGCTCTCGGTCTGGATCACGTCGGTGAGCTCGGCGCGCTCCTCTTCGGTCACTCCCGCAGCGCCGAGGGCGGACCCCGCGGTGATGATCGCGGTGATGGGCGAGCGCAGGTCGTGCGAGATCGCGTGGAGGATCGCCGTCTTGGCGACCTCGGCTCGCTTGGCCGCCTCGGTCTCGGCGGACTGCTCGGCCACCCGCTCGCGTTCCAGGGCGACGTCGATCAGGCGACCGAGGGGAGCTGCGATGCGTTCGAGATCCTCGGGGCGCCAGTCCGCGTCGTCGGTTACGTAGAGCCAGCCCGCGCGACTGCGCGTGTCGAGATGGACGGCGAGCTCGTCGCTGCGCGGAGAGGGCACGGGCTCGAGCGCCACCCGAGCGCGGCTCGCGCCGGTCGCCACCGCGACGCGCAGCCCGATGCTCTGGAGCTGCGCCGTCATCGCTCCCCCGGCCGCGACCGCCGCGGCGGCGTCGGCGACAAGTGAGGCCTCGCGCTCGCGCGCGACGGCGAGGCTGGCCCGGCTCTCGCTCTCGGCGGCACGCTGGCGCCCGGCGGCCGCCAGCCGGCCGACGACGACGGCGGCGATCAGGAGCACGACGAGCTCGACG
The DNA here is from genome assembly GCA_036510175.1 of Solirubrobacteraceae bacterium. Classification (GTDB taxonomy): domain Bacteria; phylum Actinomycetota; class Thermoleophilia; order Solirubrobacterales; family Solirubrobacteraceae; genus Palsa-465. Next base: position 4,695 of record DATCEM010000424.1, read on the forward strand.
ACATCCTGGGAGTGGGCGATGGCCAGCTCATGACGCGGCGGGATGTACAGGTAGCTGAAGGTGATGACGCTGAGTAACGCCGTGGCCAGGGCGGCCCGCTCGCCGCGCCGGATCGCCACCCCGAGCACCGAGAGGAGGTAGAGGACGCCGAGGCCGGTGGCGGGCGCCGTCGACTGGAGCACGGCGACGCCGGCGGTGGCCACGGCGACGGCGAGGATGACCTCGAGTGCGTCGGTGGCGCGGACGCGCATCAGTTGGGAACGGATTCGATGATGACGCGACACGGGCGCTCGCGCAGCAGGGTGGCGATCGTCTTGTCGAACACCGCGCCGCCGCCGCGCTCGGGCAGCGAAACGACGATCGCCCGCGCCTGGATAGCCAGGGCCTCGTCGACGATCCGTCGCCCGGTCTGACCCGGTCGCACCTTCTCCCAGTGGCCCGATACCCGCCGGCCGACCTGCGTCCTGGCGGCGTCGATGATCGCCTGCGCCGCCGCCTCCTGCTCGGGGAGCGCGGCGTCGATCGGGCTCGTGGCGGGAACGGTGATGGTCACGAGCACATGGATGCCGCGGCGGCGGTGCGAGGCAAGGCTCGCCGCGGTGGCCATGACCGTCCCCTCATAGGCTCTTACCTCCTCGAAGGCGACGAGCACGGAGTCGTACTCCACCTCGTGGTCGATCACCTCAGGAACGACGACCTTCGTCGTGGTCACGAGATCGAGCTCCTGTCCCCGCCGGTAGAGGACGAAGATGGCGATTCCGCTGAGCAGCCAGCCGGTCCCCGCGATGGCGACCGCGATGTGCAGGGCGGTCACCGTCACGAAGGCGAGGAACGTCCCGAGCCCGCCGAGCACGGCGAACAGGGGCAGCTGGCGGCCGGCGATCCTCAACGTGCCGGGACCGCGATACGGCCGCTCTCGGTCGGGGTCGGTGATGCGCAGGCGGATGACCGAGAGGTGGGCGATGGTGAATGAGAGCATCGCGCCGAACGCGTACATGTTCCCGAGGAAGGTGGCCTGACCGGGGATCAGGGTGAGGCAGGCAACCGCTCCGAACACGAGGATGCCGATCCACGGCGTGCGGAACTTCGGGTGGAGCTCGCGCACGCGGTCCGGGAGCTGGCGGTGCAGCCCCATCGAGTAGACCAGGCGCGAGACGCCGATGATCCCCGCGTTGGTGGCGATGAGCAGGATGGTGGCGGCGAGCAGACCGACGTAGATCTCCCCGGCGTGTGCCAGCGGGCCCAGATGGAGGTGGCGCACGATCCCCAGCACCGGGTCCCCGGCGAATCCGCCCTTGTCCTCGGCGACACCGAGCAGGGTCTGGCAGTGGCCGCGCACGCAGCGCACGGGGAGGGCCGAGAGCGCCACCGCGGGCAGCGCGGCATAGATGATGAACACGGCGAGGACGACGCGCATGATCGCTGCGGGAATGGTGTGCGCTTCGTCCTTGGCCTCCTCGGCCATGTTGGAGATCGTCTCGATTCCCGTGTAGGCGATCATCCCCACCGGAATGGCGACGAGGAAGTCCTTCCAATGGGGTGCGGTACCGAGATGGATGTTGTCGATCAGGACGTGGGGCGATAACACGAGCACGAAGCCGACCACGACGAGGAGCAGCTGGGTGGAGAAATCGGTGATCGCGAGGACGATGTTCAGCCTGGCCGCCTCCTTGACGCCGACGACGTTGATCGCGGAGAGAAGAACGATCACGCCGATGCCGAAGAAGATGTCCCCGGGCGAGGTCTTGAGGAAGGGCCAGAACAGGCCGCCGATGTAGTGGGGCACGAAGAAGGCCGAGATGGCGATCGTGATCACGTAGTTGAGCATCTGGCCCCAGGCGGCGAAGAAGGACCAGAACTCGTTGAAGGCGTGGCGGGCGAAGCTCGAGGAGCCACCCGCCTCCGGGAACATCGCCGTCGCCTCGGAGTAGCTGGCGGCGGTGAGGAAGAAGATGATCCCCGTGAGGACGAAGACGACGGGCGTCAGCCCGAGGGCGAATGAGGCCACCAGCCCGAGGGCGTAGTAGATCGAGGAGCCGACATTCCCGTACGCGGTCGAGAACAGGGCGTTGACCCCGAGCACGCGCTGGAGGCCGTAGGGGCGGCGCTCGGCCACTTAGTGCAGCGCTCCGCCTGAACGCGGTGCCGGAGTACCGGTGCTCGTGTCCATGCGCTGCGCTTCGGCTCCGGGCGCGCCCAAACGTATACTCAGCGCGCGTTGCGGATGTCGAGGGCTATCAGAGCGACGGCCTGGGCCTTCGTCGCCGCGGGCGTGGCCGCGCCGGCGCTCAGGCGCCGGCTCGAGCTGTCGCCGGGCGCGGCCCTCGGAGCCGCCGCGATCGCCCCCGCGGCGCTGTGCGTCGCGGCGCGACGCACGCTCGCCCGGGATCTGGCGGTGTGCGCGCTGAACATGTGGGGCTACGTCTACGCCTACGAGATGCCCAACGACGATCCGGAGCGTCTCGCGGCCCGGGTGCGCGTCGATTACCCGATCGCCGTCGACCGGGTGCTCGGACTGGGCGTCCCGCCGACGCTGCGGCTGCAGCGGCGTCTGTCCGCTCCCGGCCAGGTCAGTCGTTTCGAACGTGTCCTCGTCTGGTGCCACTGGATCTGGTTCCTCGTACCCCACGGAAGCGTCGCATACGTGCGCTGGCGCAGACCGGACCGCTTTCCCAGCACGGCCGCGAGAATGTACGCGGTGTTCGACCTGGGCGCGGTGTTCTACTGGGCGATTCCCACGGCGCCGCCCTGGTGGGCGGCGCAGCACGGCAAGCTCGAGGACGCCGAAGGAAGGCAAGCGCGGCGCATGATGCTCGAGTACGGCGAGCGGTTCTGGGGTGACCGCTGGGGCGCGCTCTACGATGTCCTCGGAGGAAATCCGCTAGCTGCCATGCCGTCGCTTCACTTCGCCACTTCCGTGATGGCGGCCCGCCAGATGTCCGAGGTGGGTCCCGTGTCGGGCACCATCGGCTGGGCGTACGCGCTCACGCTGGGGCTCGCGCTCGTCTATCTCGGAGAGCACTACGCGATCGACCTGCTCGCCGGCCTCACGCTGACCGAGGCCGTACGCGCCGCCGCGCCGCGAACAGAGCCGCTCGCGCTCGGGCTGTCCCGCGTGCTCCAGGCGCTCGAGGCGAAGGCGGCGACGGGCTAGGCCGATCACCGTGGCTCGGCCGGAGGAGATGCCGCGGGTCGTACTTACCCGTCGGCGCCTGTTCGCGCTCACGCTGTTCGTCGCCTCGAGCATCGCCTTCCTGTACTTCGTGCTGCCGAAGATCATCGGCCTGCACGACGCCTGGGACCGCATCTCGCGCGGCAACGTGTGGTGGCTGGTGCTGGCCGCGGTATTCGAGGCTGCCTCGTTCGTCGGCTACGTGGCGCTGTTCCGGGCCACCTTTGTGAAATCGGCCAGCGGCTCGCGGATCGACTGGCGCGCGAGCTACGAGATCACCATGGCGGGGCTGGCGGCGACGCGGCTCTTCGCGGCGGCGGGTGCCGGCGGAGTCGCGCTCACGGCGTGGGCGGTGCGGCGCTCGGGTATGGAGCCGCGCCTCGTCGCCTGCCGGATGATCGCGTTCATGGCGATCCTCTACGGGGTGTACATGGCGAGCTTCGTGGTCGACGGACTGGGGCTGGCCGTGGGCCTCTTCCCGGGACCCGCGCCCTTCGCGATAACCGTCGTCCCGGCGATCTTCGGCGCCATCGTCATCGCGCTCTTTCTCGCGGTCTCGCTCCTTCCCGGCGACGCCGAGCGCCTCCTCGGCCGGTGGGCGAGCGACGAGGGCCGGCGGGGCCGGATCGAACGCCGGCTGGCCGCGGCGCCGGCGGCCGCGGCGACGGGGATCCGCACGGCGATCTCGCTCGTGCGCACGCGCGACCCGAACCTGCTGGGCGCCGTCGCCTGGTGGGGCTTCGACATCGCGACCCTGTGGGCGTGCTTCCACGCGTTCGGCGCCTCGCCCCCCACGGCGGTCGTCGTCATGGCCTACTTCGTGGGCATGCTCGGCAACACGCTCCCGTTACCGGGCGGGATCGGTGGCGTCGACGGCGGGATGATCGGCGCGTTCAGCGCTTTCGGCGTGCCGGTGGAGGTGTCGGTCGTCTCGGTGCTCGCGTACCGCGTCTTCGCCTTCTGGCTGCCCACGCTCCCGGGGGCGATCGCCTATCTCCAGCTACGCCGGACCGTGCACCGTTGGCAGACGGCAATCGAGTCGGCGCCCGCCGACCCCACGGTAACCGCAGCGTGACGTGGAGCTATACTTACTGAAGTGCCAAAGACTGAGAACGTGATCATCATCGGCAGCGGTCCGGCCGGTTACACGGCCGCCCTGTACACGGCGCGCGCGGATCTCGACCCGCTCGTGTTCGAGGGCTTCGCCTGGGGCGGCCTGCTCCAGCAGACGACCGACGTCGAGAACTATCCGGGTTATCCGGAAGGCGTGATGGGTCCCGAGATGATGCAGCAGTTCCGCGACCAGGCGGCACGCTTCGGGGGACGTCTGGAAACCGACGACGCGACCAAGGTCGAGTTCGCCACCGATGGCGGTCTGCACCGCGTGTGGGTGGGGGACGACGTCTACGAAGCTCGCAGCGTGATCCTGGCCATGGGCGCCCAGCACCGCAAGCTCGACGTGCCCGGTGAGCTCGAACTCTCCGGTCGCGGTGTCAGCTACTGCGCAACCTGCGACGCCGCATTCTTCAAGGACGCCGAGACGCTGATCATCGGCGGCGGGGACTCGGCGATGGAGGAGG
>DATCEM010000425.1:0-3966 GCA_036510175.1 Solirubrobacteraceae bacterium
GCCCGCCACCGATCAGCGTGGTGATCCCGCTGGCCAGCGCCTCGGTGACGATCGACGGGGTGATCAGGTGAACGTGGCAGTCGATGCCGCCGGCGGTGAGAATCCTCCCCTCCCCCGCGATCACGTCGGTGCCGGGACCGATCCGCAGCGCCGGATGCACCCCGTCCATCACATCCGGGTTGCCCGCCTTCCCCAGGGCGACGATCCGCCCGTCCCGGATTCCCACGTCGGCCTTGACCGAGCCCCAGTGATCGAGGACCACCACGTTGGTGATCACGAGCTCCGGGGCTCCCGAGGCGAAGGTAGAGGTGCCCTGGAGCATCGATTCGCGGATCGTCTTGCCGCCCCCGAACACCGCCTCGTCGCCGCCCGCGCACAGGTCCTCCTCGACCTCGAGCCACAGGTTCGTGTCGGCCAATCGCACCCGGTCGCCGACCGTCGGCCCGTAGAGCTCGGCGTAGCGCTCCCGGTCGATCGAGGTCACAGCTCCGCTCCCCGTCGGATCTGCAGTCCCGGCACCACGCGGGCGCCACCGAGGGCCACCAGTCCCACCTCGCGCTCGATCCCGGGCTCGAAGCGCACCGAGGTGCCCGCCGCAACGTCCAAGCGGAACCCCACCGATGCGTCCCGGTCGAACGACAGCCCCGAGTTGACATCGGCGAAGTGAAAGTGCGATCCGACCTGGATCGGCCGGTCCCCCACGTTGAGTACCGGGAGGACGCGGCGCTCCCGGCCCGGGCACGACGGCACGGGCTCGTCCGAGCCGCAGACGATCTCGCCCGGGATCACTGCGGGACCGGGTCGTGGATGGTCACCAGCTTGCGCCCGTCCGGGAAGGTGGCCTCGACCTGCACTTCGTCGAGCATCGCCGGGACCCCCTCCATCAGCTGCTCGCGTGTCAACACCGTCCGCCCGTCGCGCATCAGGTCCTCGACCAGCGCTCCCTCGCGGGCCCGCTCGACGACCCAGCACGAGAGCAGCGCCACCGACTCCGGGTAGTTGAGCAGCACCCCCCGGCCGAGCCGGTCACGGGCCACCATGCCCGCCACGGCGAGCAACAGCTTCTCCTGATCGGAAGGCGTGAGCTGCACGAGGTTGGGAGTCTTGCGAGGACGCCCGCGGCGGTCATTGGCCAGATGTCCAAGCCAACGACCGCCGCGTGAGCGCCGTCCGCTCCGTCAGGCTCCCACCATGGGCAGCGACATCCCCACCGGTTCGGCGAGCGGATCAGCGGGACTCTGGCCCACCTTGCACATATCCCCACACGATCGCTCGAGCGTGCAACACAGCGAGCAGATCGTTCCCGTGTGGAAGGGACACCCGGCGGTGTCGGGCTTCTCGTACTGCTCACCGCAGACCACGCACTGGACGTGCTCGGCGGAACGCTCGGCCGGTGGTACCGAGGGCTCGCGCGCCAGGTAGACGTTACGCCCGCGGAGGATCCACGACAGGGCAGGCGAGAGAACCATGGCGATCACGAGAGCGAGGAACGGCGACCACGCGTGAAGCGCGTTACCGAAGGCGTGGAAGTACGCGGCGATCGAGATCACCGAGGCGATGATCATCGAGCCGAACCCGACCGGGTTGAACTTCGGCAGGTGCGCGCGCTTGTACTCGATGAACGACGGACTGGTCTTCAGCAGCGGCTTGTTGATCACCAAGTCGGCGACCACGGCGCCGATCCAGGCGATCGCCACATTCGAGTAGAAGTCGAGCAGCGAATTGAGGAAGCTGAACATGTTGGCTTCCATCAGCACCAACGAGATCGCCACGTTGAAGAAGACGAAGTACACCCGCCCCGGGTACCAGCGAAACACGGTGGAGAAGAAATTGGTCCACCGCAATGAGCCCGAGTAGGCGTTGGTTACGTTGATCTTGACCTGGGAGAGGACGACGAAGAACACGGCGATGCCCAGCGCCAGGCCGTAGGGCAGGACATTCTGGAGGCCGGAGAGGAACTGGTGCACGGGCTGGGTGGCCACCGCCTGGCCGACGTGGCTGACGACGTAGAAGGCGAGGAAGGCACCGCCGAGCTGCTTGAGCGCGCCGAGGATCACCCAGCCCGGCCCCGCCGCGACCACCGCCGTCCACCAGCGGCGACTTGATTCCGGAGTCCGGGGGGGCATGAAGCGCAGGTAGTCGACCTGCTCGCCGATCTGGGCGATGAGCGACAGGGCGATACCGGCACCCGAGCCGAGGGCGATGAAGCTGAAGGCGACGTGGCCGCCGGAGGTGCCGCCGAAATGCGTCCAGTGCGTGTACGCGCTCGGGTCCTTGATGGCGATGAAGAGGAAGGGCAGGAACATCCCGACGAGCCACAGCGGCTGGGTGAGGAGCTGCATCTTCGAGAGCAACGTCATCCCGAATACCACCAGGGGAGGGATCATGAGAGCGGATACGCCGTACCCGAGCCACAAGGGGATATGCAGTCCGAGGTGTAGTCCCTGGGCCATGATCGACCCTTCGAGGGCAAAGAAGATGAAGGTGAAGCTGGCGTAGACGAGCGAGGTGACGGTCCCACCGAAGTAGCCGAAGCCAGAGCCCCGGGTGATGAGATCCATGTCGATCGAGTACTTCGCCGCGTAGTAGGCGATCGGGAACGAGGTGAGGAAGATCACCGCCGCGGCGAGGAGGATCGCTAAAGCGGCGCTCTTGAAGCCGAAGGTCACCGAGAGCGAGCCACCGATGGCGAAGTCGGCGAGGTAGGCGATCCCGCCGAGGGCGGCGTTCGCCACCGCGAACTCCGACCACTTGCGGTAGCTGCGCGGCGCGTAGCGCAGCGAGTAGTCCTCGAGCATCTCACTGTTGGCGCGTGTGCGCGCGTCCTTGCGGGTCGCGGTGGGCGGTGGTTCGGTGGTTGTGCTCACGGTGCCTCCTCGGGGTCGTCTGTTGTCCGGGAGCGTGCGCCCGACCGGGGTGAGACCACATCCACCCCGCTGAGAATCACCCCGGGTGATTTGGACCTGTGGAGGTTGTCCTCACGCGAACGGTGCGTGAGCATCTGCGGCGATGAGTGCCCAGCGGACAGCGAGCTCGGGCTGTGTCCAGCCTCGTGGCTGACCACGAGACGCGAACGGGCCGGCGCGGTGCCGCGGGAAGCGCGGTCTTCCCGCGCACGAAGTTCCACCGGGCGCCGGTACGCGAGGAGCACGTCGAGCGTTTGCCCCTGCTCTCCGCGATCGAGGCGAGCCAGGCCCAGATCGTCGTGCTCACCGCGCCGCCCGGGTTCGGCAAGAGCACGCTGCTCGCCCAGTGTGCCGCACGCAGCGACGATCCCGAGCGCGTCGTGTGGATCTCCTTGGACGCCGACGACAGCGGCCCGCGGCTGTTCTCGGCGGTGCTCACCGGGCTGCGCGAGCTCCTCGGCGCCGACCTCGACGCAGCCTTGGACGCCGCTGAGGCTCCCGACGCCGACATTCGCCAGGACGTCCTCATCGTCCTCCTCGACGCACTCGCCGCGACTCCCAAGCCGATCACCCTGATCCTCGACGACCTGCACCTGGCGCTCGGTGAGGCGGCGACCCGCGAGCAGCTCGACTGGCTGCTCGCGCGCTTGCCGAGTACCCATCGGGTGCTCGTGGCCACCCGCCGTGAGCTCGGGCTCGACTCACTGCGCCACCGGCAGATCCGCGGTGAAGTACTCGAGCTTCGCGCCGGGGACCTGCGCTTCGGCGAGGACGAGGTGCTCGGCTTCCTGTGCGACCGTCTCGGGCTCGAGCTCGGACCCCAGCAGGTCGCACGCCTCGAGCAGGGGACCGAGGGCTGGCCGGCCGCCCTCTATCTGGCCGCACTGCGGCTGCGCATGGGCGACGAGATCGGCGAGGTCACCGACCAGCTGGCCTCCCGCGGCGAGGACGTCTTCGGCGCCCTGACCGACGAGGTGCTGCGGTCCTCGCCAGATCACGAGCGCCGCTTCATCCTCGAGTCGGCGGTTCTCGACCGCTTCAACGCCGACCTCTGCGTACG
>DATCEM010000426.1:0-4896 GCA_036510175.1 Solirubrobacteraceae bacterium
TGCGACTCCGGTTCGAGCGACGGCTCGGTGGCGCTCGCTCGCCGGCACGGGGCCGAGGTGATCGAGATCGCCCCTGCGAGCTTCTCCCACGGCGGAACGCGAAACCTGCTCATGGAGCGTGCCTCGGGCGCCTACGTCGCCTTCCTCACCCAGGATGCCGAGCCGGCGGATGAGCGGTGGCTGGCGCGGCTGCTCGAGGGGTTTGCCGCCGCCGACGACGTCGGGCTGGTCTTCGGCCCTTACCGCCCTCGGCCCGACGCGAGCCCGATGGTGGCGCGCGAGCTCGGCGACTGGTTTCGCTCCTTCTCGCCCGAGGGACGTCCGAGGATCGATCGCCTCGAGCCGGGCGAGCTCGCGCTGGCGCCGCGGGAGTTGCTCGGGGCGCGGGGGTTCTTCACCGACGCCAACGGGTGCGTGGCGCGCGCGGCGTGGGAGGTGGTGCCCTTCCGGCCCGTCCCCTACGCCGAGGATCACGTCCTCGCGCACGACATGCTCCGGGCCGGATACGCCAAGGTCTTCGTTCCCGATGCGGCGGTGATCCACTCGCACGAGTACTCGAGCTGGGAATGGTTGCGGCGCTCGTTCGACGAGTCGCGTGCTCTGCGCGAGGTCTACGGACTGGTAGAGCCCCTGGGGTTCAGGACGGCGCTCAAGGTGTGGGGCCTCGTCGGCGCCGACTGGCGCTTCGCGGGCGGCGGCGGCGGCGGGGCGGGCGGCGCGCGCTTCGCGGGCGGCGCGGGCGGGGCGAGCGGACTGCTCGCCTCCTCCACCCTGCACCACTCGTTTCGCGTCGCCGGCGCCGTGCTCGGCTCGCGTGCCGATCGGCTGCCCGGCCCGCTCGCGCGCCGGCTCTCGCTCGAGGGTCAGTAAGGCGGCGCGAGGCCCGCTACTCTCCGGACGATGTCACGCTTGTCACGCTCGGTCAGCGGCGATCATGACTCGCCTGCCATCCCGGCCGAGACCGAGGCCCTGCCGGCGGTCGTGGCTCGCGGGGTGAGCAAGACATTTCGCGTGCCCCAGGAGCGCATGCACACGCTCAAGGAGCGCGCGCTCCATCCCCGCAGCCGCAGCGGACATAACGTCTTCCGCGCGCTCAACGACATCTCCTTCGCCGTGGCAGAAGGGGAGTTCTTCGGGATCGCAGGACGCAACGGGAGCGGTAAGAGCACGCTGCTGAAGTGCATCGCGGGGATCTACGGGGTCGAGGGGGAGATCTGGCGCCGCGGCCGCGTGTCGACGTTCATCGAGCTCGGGGTCGGGTTCAACGCCGATCTCGCGGCGCGCGACAACGTGATCCTCAACGGCATCATGCTCGGCCTATCCCCCCGCGAGGCGCGCAAGCGCTACGACAGCGTGATCGAGTTCGCCGAGCTCAAGGAGTTCGAGGATCTCAAGCTGAAGAACTACTCCTCCGGGATGTATGTCCGCCTCGCCTTCTCGGTGGCGATCCAGGTCGACGCGGACCTCCTGCTCATCGACGAGATCCTCGCGGTGGGCGACGCCGCCTTCCAGCAGAAGTGCTTCGACGTCTTCAACCGCATGCGCGACGAGGGTAAGACGATCGTCTTCGTCACCCACGACATGGGGGCGCTGAATCGCTTCTGTCACCGCGCGCTCCTGCTCGAGCGCGGCTCCCAGGTCTACCTCGGCGATCCCCAGGAGGTCGGCGACCGCTATCTCGAGCTCAACTTCGGGCGCGATCCCGAAGCCACCGGGGTGGCGGACGGACGCGGGGATGGCGAGGCAAGGGTGCTCGAGGCGTGGGTCGAGGACGAGCAGGGACAGCGCCAGCCCGCCGTGCCCCAGGGTCACCGGATCACCCTCCGCGCCCGGGTCTCCTTCATGGTCGAGGTCGAGGACCCGCAGGCCAGCGTCTACGTCCACAACGAGGAGCACAAGGCGGTCCTCGTCGCCAGCACGGTGATCGAGCACGAGCGCAGCGGCCGCTTCCGCGCCGGGGAGCAGGCCGTGTTCTCCTTCTCCTTCGACAACGTCCTCGCCCCCGGCCGCTACAGCCCGGTATTCAATCTCGCCCATCGCGGCTCGGGCCTCGACGTGATCGACCGCTTCGAGGGCGCGTTCTCTTTCGTGGTTACGGCGCAGCGCGCGCTCGGCGGCGTCATCGACCTCCCGGTCTCGGTCGCCGTCGAGCGCGGCGAGAACGTCGCCGCCCCTGAACTTCCCGTATGAGCGTTGAGGCGGTCCCGTACGAGGCGCTGGGCCGGCCGATCCGCGGGCCCCGGGCGCTCAACGACGACCCGGTGCGCTTCTGGCACCTGACGCTGAACATCGCGGTCAACCAATGGAAGCTGCGCTTCTTCGGCTCGGCCCTCGGCTACGTGTGGCAGCTCGTGCGGCCGCTACTCCTGTTCACCGTGCTCTACGTCTTCTTCACCAAGATCGCCAAGGTCAACGGCGCCCACGTCGGCGACCCGAGCTACGACAACTACGGCGCGCAGCTCCTCGGCTCGATCGTCCTCTTCACCTTCTTCGCCGAGGCGACCATGGGGTCGGTGCGCTGCGTGCTCGACAACGAGGCCCTGGTGCGCAAGATCCAGTTCCCGCGCATGGTCATCCCGCTCTCGATCGTGCTCCTGTGCCTGTTCAACCTGGTGCTCAACCTGGTCGTGGTGTTCATCTTCGCCCTGCTCGCCGGCGTTCGCCCGATGCTCACCTGGCTCGAGCTGCCGCTCATCGTCCTCATGCTCGCCGTTCTGGTCTCCGGCCTCTCGATGCTCCTCTCGTCGCTCTTCATCTACTTCCGCGACATCCAGCCGATCTGGGAGGTCATCAACCAGGTTCTCTTCTACTCCTCGCCGGTGATCATCGCCGTGCCGGCGGTGGTGCAGGCCTTCGGACCCAAGACGGCCACCGACCCCGCCGGGCTGGGCGTGCCGGCACTCACCCACGTATACATGTCGAACCCGCTCGCGGTGGCGCTGCAGCAGTTTCGCCACGCGGTGATCAACCACGCCACCCCCGGCCCGGCGACCGTGCTCGGCAGCCAGACGGCGCTCCTGGTCCCGATCGGGATCGTGGTCGTCGTCTTCGTCTTCGGCTTCTACGTCTTCAACCGGACGGCGCCCTACGTCGCGGAGAACCTCTAGCGCGCTAGCGCCCGGCCGACGCCCGCCGGATCTCCGGTACGACATCGGAGGAGGGGGCGATCCGGCGCGGGGCGGCGACGTCGGTGAGGAACTGCTCGAGCGCGTCGATGCGCCGTGCCCATGCGTAGTCGGCCGCGGTCTGGATCCCCGCCGCGCCCAGGCGCTCGCGCAGTCCCGGATCGTCGAGGAGCATGTGCAGCGCGGCGGTGACCGCCCCGCGGTCGGGGTCGGGCATCAGGCAGTTCTCGCCGTCGAGACAGAAGTCGCGGTTGCCATGAGCGTCGGTGCACACGACCGCGCCGCCGGTGGCCATCGACTCCAGCGGAGGAAGGCAGAATCCCTCGTGCGTCGAGGTCTGGACGAACACCGTCGCCTCGTTGAACAACTGGTTGACCTCTTCGTCGGACGGGGAGACGACGTAGCGGACGCCGGGCTCGTCGGTCACGTCGGGCTCGACCCCGAACAGGCACAGCTCCGGTCGCGGTTCGGGGAGCTCGCGCCAGGCGGCGATGGTCAGGCCCAGGTTCTTGAGCGGATTCGCGCGGCCCAGGGCGAGGACCATGTCGCCGCGCCGTGGCACGTCGGGGCGCGGGCGGAAGTTCTCGAGGTCGATGCCCGGAGGGATGAGCACGGCGTCGAGCCCAAGCTCGCGCAGGCGGTCGCGGTTCCACGAGGAGATCGTCATGTAGCGGAACTCGTGGCGGTAGGAGGCGAGGACGGAGTGGCGCACGAGCTCGTGGTCGGGGTAGTAGCTGGTCTCGATGTCCTGGACGAAGTACACAGGGATGCCGTGGAGCACGCTCGCCGCCCACACCGGGCTCGAGGTGTTCCACCAGGTCGCGACCTTGATCGCCTCGATCGGCGCCAGCGCCTGCACCAGATCGTCGTAGTCCTCGAAGCTCCGCACCGGCGCCCGCAGGGGGAACCAGTCGGGCTCCTCGCCGAGGGTCCACAGCTCGACCTCGTGCCCGCGGTCGAGCAGCCCGTTGAGGTGCTCGAAGATGTCCCGGTGACCGCCGCCCACACCGGTGTCCTCGGTCACGTAGACCACGCGGAGCGTCCCCTTCTCGGTACGCACGGGGCGGGCGTCGAAGAAGTCCCCCCAGCGCGCCCAGAACACCCGCTGGGAAGAGCGCTCGCGCTCGCCGACGTTGCTCCCCCGCGTCGCCGACTCCAGGTGATAGAGGCTCGCCATCGGCCAGTAGACGACGCGGTAGCCGGCCCGCCAGGCACGCAGGCACCAGTCGACGTCCTCGTAGGCCATCGGGTAGGACTCGTCGAGCAGGCCGATCCTGTCGATGAGCTCGCGCTTGACGTACATGCAGGCGCCGGTCACCGCGAGCGCGGTCTGCGCCACGTTCGCCGGTCCCCAGTCGGACGCTCTGAAGCGATAGCGATGGTCGAACCATTCCGGTGCGCTGAGGTTGCGTACCGTGCCCGCGAACTGGATCCGGTCGTCGCGATAGAGGAGCTTCGCGCCGACGATGCCGACATCGTCGTTGCTGCACGCGGCGAACTGCAGGCACGCGAGCCAGCCGGGGAGGGCGATCACGTCCGAGTTGAGGATGACGACGTCGTGGTCGGGGTCGGCCGCCCTGAGCCCGCGGTTGACATTGGCGGCGAAACCGGCGTTGTGCTCTCCCGCGATCACGTCGATCCCGTCGATCCGCGCCAGCGCCGCCGCGTGCTCGGGGCCGCTGGCGTCGTCGGCCACGATGATGCGCACCCGAGCGCGGTCGGTCGTCTTGCGAATGCTCGCGACGAGGGCCGTTACCTCGTCGGCGTCGCG
>DATCEM010000427.1:0-5747 GCA_036510175.1 Solirubrobacteraceae bacterium
TTGACCGCCTTATCGGTGGAGACGAGGACTAAGACGCCGACGCCGTACTCACCGGCGATCCGGGCGACGAGCCGGGTGGCGAGCGCGTTGTTGCGGACGGCCTCGACCGGATTGCGCTCCATCATCACGACGTGCTTGTAGGCGGCCGCGTGGAAGACCGCCGACGGTCGATGCTCGGCGAACACCTCGCGCATCCGCTCCTCTTCCTTGCAGTCGGCGAGCACGGGCAGCGCCGTGTGCACGTGGCGCTCCTCCTCGAGCTCGCGCAGGATCTCGAACAGATTGTCCTCGGCGTGGTCGACGAGGATCAGCCGGCGCGGGCCGACGCGAGCGATCTGCCGGCACAGCTCGCCGCCGATCGATCCGCCGGCGCCCGTCACCATCACGACCTCGCCCGCGAGGTAGGCCCCGACGCGCTCGAGCTCCATGAGCACCGGCTCGCGGCCGAGCACGTCCTCGACGCGCACCTCGCGGAGCTGGCGCGCGACGCGCATGTGCCCGGAGCCGTCCTGGAGGAGCTCGAAGACCGTGGGCATGGTCTGGACGGGGATTCCGCGCCGCCGGCAGGCGGCGACCACCCGTCCCCGCAGCGTCCCGGGCGCCGAAGGGATGGCGATGATCACCTGGTCGGGCTCCACCTCGTCGAGCACGCGTGAGAAGTCCTCGGACTCCGTCGTGCCCAGGACCTTCAGCCCGTACTCGTCCTTGATACCCAGCTTGCGTGGATCGTCGTCGACGAATCCGACCGGTCGCAGACGGAGCTGGGGGTTGCGCACGAGCTCCCTGATCACCAGGCGGCCGCCCTGGCCGCCGCCGACCACGAGGACGTCGCGCGCCCCCTTGACCATGGGGAAGCTCCGCACCCGCCCCTCGACGGCGAGGTGCACGACGAAGCGCGCGCCCCCGAGAAGGACGAGCATGAGGAGGAACCACAGGGCGATCACGCTCGCGGGCATGGTCACCGGACTCGCCGTGGCGGACCGGTTGGGCGCCCAGGTGACGGGATGCAGGAGCGCGATCGCGCCGACGACGATCACCGTGGCGACGACGACGGCCTTGATCACCGACTCGTAGTCGCGCTGGCCGACGAAGGTCCACAGCCGCTGGTAGACGCCGAAGGCCGCGAGCACGCCCAGCGTGGCGGGAACGACCCAGCCGATCGTGTCGGTCAGGAGATCGTTGTAGCGCGCAACGATGCCGCCGTCGAACCTGAGCCAGTAGGCCAGGTAGTAGGCGAGGGCGACCAACAGCCCGTCCGCCAACAGCTGGGGCAGGGAATGGCGGTGAACGGGGGCCGCGGATCTGATCCGCCAGCGCATGCCGGGCCGGATTGTACGGGCTTGTGGTGATTGCACTGTTTGTCGGGGGTTAGGCGTCTTGCTCCGGCTGGCTTTGGCGGGCGGGTGCCCGCCCCACCGCGGTCTTGTCCTGCCGGGCCCCCGCGCCCGCCCCCCGGCCCGGCTATGACTCGGTGCGCTGCTTGCTCCGGCCTCTTTAAGCTTGGTGGTGGCTCGGGCGTTACGGAGGTTGCTGTGTCGACGATTGATTTGCCGGAGAGGGCGAGCTTGGAATGGCTCCGTAATGAGGCGCGGGCGCTTCAGCGGTCGGTTCGGGGGGGTGATCCGGTGGCGGTGGAGCTCGTTGGGGCTCTTCATCCTGATACTTCGGGGGATCTGACTCGCTTTCGGCTGAGTGGAGCGCAGCTGGTGGTTGCTCGGCGTTATGGCTTTGCCAGCTGGCCGGCGCTCAAGCGTCACGTCGATGTCGTCGAGCGCTACCGGTGGGATCCTGACGCGCCGCCGGATGAGCGCGAGGGGGATGCTGACCGGTTGTGCCGCCTCGCCTGCCTGTGGTACCTGGAGGACGGCCCGGGGCGCTGGGCGCAGGCGCGCGCGCTGCTCGCCGAGCGGCCGTCTCTGCCCGAGGCGAGCGTCTGGGCGGCCGCCGCGACCAATGACCTGGCGGCGACCGAGCGTCTGCTCGCCGGTGACCGGTCGCTGGCCACAATGCGAGGGGGGCCGTTCGGATGGTGCCCGCTGTTCTACCTGGCTTATTCGCGACTTGACGCTGATGTCGATGCCACAGCCGCCCTCGGAATCGCGCGGCTGCTCCTCGACGCCGACGCTGATCCGAACGAGGGCTACCTGTGGCGTGGGCTGCCCACACCGTTCACCCTGCTCACCGGCGCCTTCGGTCACGGCGAGCTCGGCCCCGAGAACCAGCCGGCCCATCCGCATGCGATCGCTCTGGCCCGGATGCTGCTGGAGGCGGGCGCGGACCCCAACGACGGCCAGGCGCTCTACAACCGGATGTTCGAAGCGCAGGACGACCATCTCGAGCTCCTGCTCGAATATGGGCTGGGCACAGGCGACGGCGGGCCCTGGAAGGCGCGCCTCGGAGACGAGCTTGCCTCGCCGTCAGAGATGGTGCAAGACCTGCTCGGCTGGGCGGTGTCCCACGATCAGCTCCATCGCGTGAAGCTGCTGAGCGAGTGCGGAGCCGACCTCAGCACCCGGGACGAGGACGGTCACACGCCGGCCGAGGTGGCGGCGCTCACGGGCAGCTTCGCGATCGCCGATTACCTGCTTGCCCATGGCGCTCCGGCCCTCGGCCTGCGGGGTCTCGACGCGCTCGTCGCCGCGGTGATGTCGGGGGATCGGGCGCGGGTGCGAGCGTCGGGTGGCGAGCGCATCGCCGAGCTGCGCCGTCGTCAGCCGTGGCTCATCGTCTGGGCTGCGGCGCGGGGGCGCGTCGAAGCCGTCCGACTGCTCATCGAGCTCGGCTGGGACGTGAACGTGTTCGGCCGCGGTGACGTCCCCTCAGGGATGAGGTGGCAGACCGCGCTTCACGAAGCGGCCGGGGAGGGAAACATCGACCTCATCGAGCTCCTCCTATCCGCGGGCGCGGACCCGAACCTACGCGACAAGCGCTTCGGGGGCACAGCGCTGGGCTGGGCGGAGCACGGGCGCCAGGAGGCGGCGACCCGGCTCCTCGCGCCCCTCATCCGGCCCAGCACAGCAGGTCCGTGAGCAGGGCGGGGTCGCGGCGGATCCTCGGGGGCGTGGGGGTCGTGTCGCGCTTCTCGAGCTCTATGTCCTGGGGGTGGGTCAGGCGTTTGAGGCGCCCGGTGGCGATTAGGTGGTCGTCGACGGCTCCTGGGCGGCCTTCGAAGATGGTGTAGACGGGGGTTCCGAGGGCCACTGCTTCGCGGTTCATGGTGCCGCCGGCGGAGACGACGAGGTCGGCGTAGGCGATCAGCGACTGGGCGTCGATCGCGTGGGTGGGGATGATGAAGCCGCCGTGGCGCTCGAGCTCGGTGCGCTGGTCGGGGGTGCGGGGGAGGACGATGACCTGGGCGGAGCCGGCGAGACGCTCGAGCACTTGGGCGAAGAGGTCGTTCTCGAAGCGGTGGTAGAGCGACACCTCGGGTGGCGTGCGGACGACGGCGATGGTCTTCGTGGGGTCGAGGCCGAGCTCGGCGAGGACGGTGGCGTCGGGCTCGAAGTCGGCGAGGTAGTACTCCTCCTTGAGTCCCGGGTAGGAACGCACCTTGCCCCGGGCGCCGTAGCGGTAGAGCCGCTCGGGGGGGATCGCCTGGGGGACGACGACGGCTCGGGCGAGGCGGCAGTTGACGTTGTGCTGGACCGTCGCCCACTCGTAGTCGAAGGTCGTGGAGGAGGGGATCCGGAGCAGCGCGGCGGCGACGGTGATGTCGTTCGAGCCGTGGCCGAGCGCGAGATCGAAGCGCCGGCCTCGCGCCCACCGCCCGAGGGCGAGCGAGCGCGCGGCGAGCCCGCGCGCCTTCGCCGCGACGTTGCCGCCTCGGTGGCGACCGATCGCCGTGTGGGCGATCCCGAAGCGCTCGCACAGCTCGAGCGTCTGGGCGAAGTCGCGCGCGGTGACCTGCACGTCGTGGCCGCGGCGACGCAGCTCGACGATCACCGGTCGCATGACGAGTACGTGGGGCGAGTTGGTGAGGTCGACCCAGACGTTCACTGCGCGGTCGCGGTCGCCGTTGCGACCGCTGCCACCACCGCTTGCGCCTGCTCGTCGCCGAGCGCCGGACTGATCGGGAGCGCGAGGTTCCTCGCTGCGAGCTCGTCGGTGCCCGGGAGCGGCGGCGTGCCGAGCGCGAAGTTCCGCATCGCAGGCTGGCGGTGGACGGGCAGCCGGTAGTAGCTCCGCGACTGGATACCGCACTCGCGCAGCGCCGCCCCGAGCACGTCGGGGCGGTCGTGGGTGACCACGTAGAGGTGCCAGGCCGGGAGCGCGTCCTCGAGGACGAGCGGGAGACCGACGTGCTCGCCCAGGCCGGCCGCCTCGTAGGCGCGGGCGGCGGCACGGCGGCCGTCGGCGAATCGGTCGAGCTCGGGAAGGATGAGGCGCAGGACGGCTGCCTGGAGCTCGTCGAGGCGGGAGTTGTAGCCGACGTGCTCGAACGTCTGCTTGTCGCGGGACCCGTGAAAGCGCAGGGTCCGGGCCAGGTCGGCGACGTGGTCGTCGTCGGTGGCGATCGCACCGCCGTCGCCGAAGCATCCGAGGTTCTTCGAGGGATAGAACGAGAAGGTCGCCGCGTCGCCCAGGGCTCCGGCGCGCCGCCCGCCGAGACTGGCTCCCGCGGCCTGCGCCGCGTCCTCGAGGACGGGCACGCCGAGGGCCCGCAGCTCGGGGACCGGCGCCGGCGCGCCGAACAGGTCGACCGCGACGATCGCCCGGGTGCGGGAGGTGAGCGCCTCCTTGACGGTCTCGGCGCTCATGTTGCGGGTGGCCGGGTCGACGTCGCAGAAGATCGGGCGGGCGCCCGCGGTGACGATCGCCTCGACGCTGGCGTAGAAGGTGAAGGAGGGAACGATGACCTCGTCCCCGCGCCGCACGTCGAGGGCGCGCAGGGCGATGGTGATCGCGTCCGTGCCGTTGGCGACCCCGACGACGTGCCGCACGCCCAGGTACTCGGCGAACTCGCGCTCGAAGGCCGCGACCTCGGGTCCGAGGACGAACACGCCCCGCTCCACCACCTCCGCCATCCGGGCGATGATGGCGGCGCGCAGGGGGCGCAGGGGCGTCTCGGTGTCGAACAGGGGGACGTCCATCTCGGGCCCAACAGTATCCGGGCACGATCCCGGACCGGCGGGCTCCCGCTACCCTAGGCGCGGAATGCTGCTCGCGCTCGCCAGCATCACCGACGCGCTCGTCACCGTCGCGACGCACGTGATCCGGGATCTCGGGCTCACGGGCATCCTGCTCCTGATCGGGGTCTCTGGAGTGATCGGTGTGCCGGGCACGGAGCTGCCGATGCTCTTCGGAGGGTTCAACGTCTACCAGCATCACCTGACGCTGCCGGGGATCATCGTCTTCGGGGTGATCGGCGACACGCTCGGAGCCACGGCCGCCTATGCCATCGGCTACTACGGGCGCCGCGAGCTCCTCGAGCGCCACGGGAGCAAGCTGCACATGACCCCGGCGCGCCTGGCGGTCGCCGAGCGATGGTTCGAGCGCCACGGAAACGTGACGATCCCCTTTTCGCGCTGGATTCCCGTCGCACGCGCCGCCTTCCCCTACGCGGCGGGGGTCGCCCGGATGCCGTACCTGCGCTTTGCCCTGCTCGCCACGCTCGGCTCGATCCCGTGGATCGCCGGCCTGGCGATCCTCGGTCGCGAGGTCGGCAGCAACTGGGTGAGCTGGCGCCACCATCTCGAGTACGTCGACTATGCCGGCCTGGCCCTGCTCGTGTTCGGCGTGGCCTACCT
>DATCEM010000428.1:0-9628 GCA_036510175.1 Solirubrobacteraceae bacterium
GCACCAGGTAGCGGTACGCGCCGAGCTCGGCATAGGCGATCGCGCCGCCCTCGCCGAGCAGCGCGCGACCGATCGTCGTCGCGTCGAGCGCCTCCCGATACGCCCGCGTCGCCTCCGACGGCGTCTCGCGCCGCTCGCTCACCCCGATCGCCGCGCCCGTCTCCTTGCCGAGCTCGCGGCACCGGCGCAGAACCTCCTCGACACGTTGCGGCGCCTGGGTCCCGAGCGGCAGCGCCGCGCGGACGGGACCTGGACCTGCCTCGATCGCTCCTCGCGGCGAGAGGCCGGCGAGACCGGCCCCGACCACCTCGGCGGCGGCGCGCCAATCGCCCGAGCTCTGCTCGTGCCGCCCGGCCGGCTCGGCGCACACCATGAGATAGGGCCCGGTGAGGTCGCAGCGCACCTGGGCCGCCTTGGCCACCGCGAAGGCCGTCGCTCCCGCGGCCAGCGCCTCGAACATGTCCTTGACGATGTTCGCGTTCGTCAGGTGCTCGATCAGGTCGGCGCGCTTGATGGCGACGGCCGCCAGGTGAGCGATGGCGCGCGCGAGCTCGGTGTCCTCGTGGGTGAACGAGCGCCGGGGCGCAGATCCGGCACAGAGCAGACCGAGACGCTCGCCGCCCGCCGTGAGCGCGGTCACGAGCTGGTCCCCGACCTCGAGGTCGGGCCACAGCGTGCGCGTGGGGGCGCGGGCGTCGCGGTCCTCGAGCGCATCGAGCGCCAGCGCGGCGATCGAGAGGGCCGGCGGCGTGAGCGGAGCCGGGGGGTCGGAGGCGAGGAGCACGACTCCGCTGCCATCTCGGTCGAGCCGGTAGATCTGACAGATCTCCGCTTCGAGCAGGCGGCGCGTCCCGCGGGCGACGATGTGTCCGAGGTCCGCCGCGTCGGTGGCCGCGGCGACCTCCTGGCTGAGCCCCGACAGATGCGTCAGGGCCTGCACCCGCCGGCGCTCCTGGTCGTAGAGCTGCGCGTTCTCGATCGCCCCGCTGACCAGCGAGGCGATGTGCACGAGGAGCTTCAGCGTGTCCTCGGTGAACTCCCGGGGCGCCTCGGTGTGGAGCACGATGACCCCGATGGTCTCGGCCGAGCGCGAGAGGATGGGCACAGCGACCATCGATTGGAAGTGCTCCTCCTCGAGCAGGGGTACGTACTTCATCCGCGGATCGTCCATCGCCCGTTCGCGGATGAACTCGGGCGTGCGATGCCTCGCCACCCAGCCCGTGAGGCCCTCCTCGAGCGCCAGCCGCACGTTCCCCACAGCATCGGCGAACACCGGTGAGGCAGCCCGGATGGTCAGCTCTTCGTCCTCGAGGAGATAGATGAAGCACGCGTGGCACTCGGTCGCGTCCGTCGCCAGATCGACGATGCCCTGGAGCATCGGCCCGAGCTCGAGTGAGGACGAGACGAGCTTGATCACGCCGTAGAGCGTGCGATTCTCGTCGCCTAATGCCCGCAGCTCGCCGGCCGGCCCGGGCAGCACTCGCGCCGATCCCGCGCCGGCGCTCGTTGGCGGAAGCTCGTCCTCGACGGCAGACAACCGTGTACCTCCGATCGGACTGCCACCCGCACCCTATGTGCGGTCCGAACATGCTAGCCGCCCGCATCGAGGGAGCGCGGCCATTGTCGAGGCCCCGGTCGCGCCGGTATACCTCTGGCGCATGGACATCAATCCGAGCAACGCCGAGGACGCCCGGCAGATCGTCGACGAACGCGGCATCGAGTTCCTCTTCGCCCAGTTCGTCGACATGCACGGTAAGCCGAGCGCGAAGCTCGTCCCCGCCCATCACCTCGACGACCTGCTCAGCGAAGGCGCCGGGTTCGCCGGGTTCGCCGCCGGCGACATCGGCCAGGGACCGCACGATCCCGACATGATCGCGATCCCCGATCCGCGCAGCCTGACCATCCTGCCCTGGCGACCGAGCGTCGCGCGCTTCGCCTGCGACATCACCGTCGAGGGCGAGCCGTGGCCGTTCTGCCCCCGCACCATCCTCCGCGGAGCGCTCGATCGCGCGGCGGCCCTCGGGTACGAGCTCAAGCTCGGCGCCGAGCTCGAGTACTTCCTCCTGCGTCGCAGCGCCGACGGTGGCATCGAACCCGCGGATCCGCTCGACACGCTCGAGCTGCCCTGTTACGACATGCGCGCCCTGACGCGCAACCTCGATTTCGTCTCCGCCGTCTCCCAAGCCGTCACCGGCCTGGGCTGGGACAACTACGCCACCGATCACGAGGACGCCAACGGCCAGTTCGAGCAGAACTTCGCCTTCGCCGACGCCCTCACGACCTGCGACCGCGCTGTGTTCTTTCGCTACATGGTCGAGTCGATGGCCACCGAGCGCGGGCTCATCGCCACCTTCATGCCCAAGCCCTTCGCCCACCTGACGGGAAACGGCTGCCATTTCCACGTCAGCCTGTGGCGCGACGGAGTCAATCTCTTCGAACGCGACCCGGCCGAGGACCCCCGCGGGTTCGGGCTCTCAGAGCTCGCCTATCAGTTCATCGGCGGACTCAAGGCGCACGCCAAGTCCTACATCGCGCTCACCGCACCAACGGTTAACTCCTACAAGCGCCTGTGCGTCGGCGCCCCCACGAGCGGGGCGACCTGGGCGCCGGCCTACGTGAGCTACGGCTATAACAACCGCACGCAAATGCTCCGTATCCCCGGCCCGGGACGAATCGAGGACCGAACCGTCGACGGATCGTGTAACCCCTACCTGGCCGCGACGGCGATGCTTAGTGCGGGCCTCGACGGCATCGAGCGCGGGCTCGAGCCCGGCGAGCCCAACGCGGCCAACCTCTACGAGCTGACTCCCGAGGAGCGAGCGGCGCGGGGCATCGAGACGCTCCCGGCCAACCTGCTCGACGCAACCCGCGAGCTCGAGCGCTGCTCGGTGCTCCGCGAGGCGCTGGGCAAGACCCGCGACGGCGACTACCTCGACTACTACGTCGAGGTCAAGCGCCGCGAGGTCCAAGCCGCCCACGAGCAGATCACGCAGTGGGAGCTCGATCGCTACCTCCAGCTCTTCTGAGCCGGCGAGGCTAGCGGCCGGGGCCCATCCTCGTTGCGCCACCGAATTGTGCTCCCGCGTGGAGGAGCGAGGCCACGGTCTGCGGCGAGGAGCGGTCCAGGTGGCTCGCCACGGCGACGAATACCTGCGCCGTAGTGATGGCGTCGCCGAGGGCGTGGTGAGGGGGCTCGGCGGGTAGGCCGAGCGTGCCCGAGAGCCTGCTCAGCGCGATCCCCGGGGGCGCCCGGCCGTCGCGCTCGCGGAGCCACAGGCGCCCGAGAACCTCGGTGTCGGCGGCGCTCGGCAGGCGCACCCGCCGCGCAGCGAGCAGGGGAGTGAGGAAGGCGCGCTCGATCGCGGCGGTGTGGAACACCGGCACACGGCCCGCGAGAGTCTCGAGGAGGAGGTCCACGGCGTACTCGATCGATGGGGCCTCGAGGAGGTCGGCGAGGCGCAGCTTATGCACGAGCACGGCGTCGTGCTTGGGCGCGTGGGTCGGTCGCACGAGCGTGTAGCGGGCGCGGCCGAGCGCGACGCGGCCCTCCTCGATGGGCACGGCGCCGAGCGCGATGATCTCGTGGCGACGCGGATCGAGTCCGGTGAGCTCGAGATCGACCGCGCACCACGGCGTCTGGCGCCACGGCTGCGTGAGCGCCGGCCTGCTGGTGCTCTGGAACGCCGCCGCCGCGCCCTCGCGTGGGGGCCGGCGCCTCACTGCGGCAGGGTCCGCTGGGCGGCGGCGACGGCGCGAAAGACATCGCGCAGGTGGCGGCGGGCGAGGGTGCTCATCACCGCCGGGTCGAGCAGGTCATCGGCAGGCGCGCCGGCGGCGAGCTGTTCCATGTGGTGCGCGACGCGCAGCTCATAGACGATCTCGAAGGCGTCGACGAGCGTGTGGGCGTCGGCGTCGGCGACGATCCCCGCCGACGCCGCGGCGCGTAGCCGGTCGAGCGTCGAGCCCTTCGAGTGCCCCGCCGCCGCGCCTGCCCAGCGCGCGAACTTCACGATCGGAATGACGGCAGCGACGCGGATGTCCAGGCGGTCGGCGTGCCCGTCGTCGAGACTGAGGACGGAGGCGTCGCCGAAGCCGGTCGGGGATTTGTGTGCCAGTGCTCGCTGCGCGAGCGCGTCGAGGAGCCGGCCGTCTGCGCCCGCATCGAGTACGGGCAGCGGCTCGCGCGGCGTCCCCCACAAGGCCCGGTGATCGGCGAGCATGGTCAGGGCGCGGTCCTCGGCGCGGGCCGCGTCGGCCCATTCGCTCGCGCTGCGCGCTACGGGAGCGCCATCGAGCCCGCACCGTGTCATGGCTTCGCTGACGTCCGCCAGCCACGCGCGGGGCGGCGGCTCGGAGCACACGATCGCCCCCCGCGCGCGCGATGCCGGCGTCAGCTCGCGTCGCGCCTCGCTGCCCACCGCGACCCAGACGACGCCGTCTGGTGGCCGCGCGTCGGGCGCAGGGACGAGCGCGAGGGCGCGCTGGGTCACCGCGTCGACGAGAGCCGAGAGCACGCGCGCGATCTCGAGCGCGCGCAGGCTCGACCGGTGGAGGTCGACCATGATCGCGGGCAGCCGGCTCGCCACCGAGGCGAGCCCCTCGACGTCACGCGCCCGATCGATCGCCCAGCGGGTCCCGAACCAGGAGCGTGGCTGCACGGCGAACAGGTCGATGGCGTCGACCACCCCGACGAGCTGTCCCCGCTCGGTCACGACGGTGGCATGGTCGATGCCCCGCTCGAGCAGCTCGAAGAGGACCTCGGCACCCAGGCGCCCCGGGGTTACCGTGAACACGGGCGCGGTCATTACCGTCGCCACCGGAGCGGATGCGGGAACGTCCGCGGCGACCACCCGCTTGCGCAGGTCCCGGTCGGTGAGGATGCCGAAATCGTCTCCCGGTAGGTCGATGATCGCTGCGCTCGCGCCCGCGTCGGTCATCCGGCGGGCGGCTTCGGCGATGCTGATGTCCGGAGTGCAGCGGACCGTCGCCGAGCGGATCAGGCGAGCGACCGCCTGGTTGCCGGGGTCGTGGACGCCGACCGCGAGCTCACGGCTTCGCGCCCGATCGAGCAGCGGACGGGCGACGGCGGCGGCGATGCGGTAGCAGAGCGTGTCCTCGGCGGCGCGCGCCTCGAACCCTGGGGGCAGGCCCGAGAGCATCGCCGCGTGCCCGAAGGTGTCGCCCGGCCCGAGGAGATCGAGCAGCCGGCCCTCGTGGACGACGTCGACCGCGCCGCTATGGATCACCCGCAGGAAGGTGACCGGGCCACCGTCCTCACTGAGAATCACCGCCCCCGCGAGATGGAACTCGACGTCGGTCCCAGCGACCAGTTCGGTGAGCTCGTCCGGCGCGAGCGTGTCGAACGGCGGCCCCCGCGAGAGGAAGCGCGCGATCTCGGTGAGGCCCGCGTCCAGCTCGGCCCCCGTGCCGGTCGTCAAACCCCCGCGGCGGGAAAGGCCGAGGCCGGCGACGGCGACTCCGTTCCCATCACGGCGAGCATCCGAGTGACAGTGCGCACGAGGGCAATACTAACCCGGTTCGGCGGCACGGCCAGGCCTGACTAGTACAGGTGTGTGGTGCCGATCTCTGGCCGCCTGGCCAGTGGCATGCGCGGGCGGTGTGAGCATCATCCCGGCGCGATGTCCGTCGATACCAATGGTGAGGTCGGGTCCATCGGCGCCCTGTGGCGCTATCCGGTGAAATCGATGCTCGGCGAGGAGCTCAACGCCACTTGGCTGGGCAAGAACGGCCTCTTGGGGGACCGCGTGTACGCGATCGTCGATCCCGACACGGGCAAGGTCGCGAGCGCCAAGAATCCCAAGAAGTGGCCCCACCTCTTCGATTGCCGGGCGGCCTTCGTCGATCCACCGCAGTCGGGCAACGGCCTTCCTCCCGTGCGCGTCACCCTGCCCGACGGACGCATCACGCGCAGCGATGACGGCGACTTCGACGAGGCGCTCTCTTTCATGCTCGGGCGGTCCGGCCAGCTCCAGAGCGCCGTTCCCGAGCAGCCGGTGCTCGAGGAATACTGGCCCGACATCGAGGGCCTCGACCTGCGCGAAGAGGTCACCGACGAGTCGCTGCCCGAAGGAACCTTCTTCGACCTCGCCACCATTCACCTCCTCACCACCGCCACCCTCGACCGCCTGCGCGAGGTCTACCCTGCCGGGCGCTTCGAGCCTCGCCGCTTCCGCCCCAACATCGTCATCCAGACCCCGCCGGGCGAGAGCTCCTTCCTCGAAGGCGACTGGGTCGAGCGCACCCTGGCGATCGGCGACGAGGTCCGCCTCAAGGTCATCGCCGACTGCCCCCGCTGCGTGATGACCACCCTCCCCCAGTCCGATCTCCCCCGCGACCCCGGCATCCTCCGCGCCGCCGCCCAGCACAACGACGCCCACGTAGGGATCTACGCGGAGGTCGAGCAGGGCGGGACGATACGGCGCCGGGACATGGTGCGGTTCGTGTAGCCGGGGTTTCTGGCGGGTCGGGGTTTCTGGCGGGTCGGGGTTTCTGGCGGGTCGGGGCGCCGGGCGGGTCGGGGCGCCGGGCGGGCCGGGGCGCCGGGCGGGTCGGGGGCGTGGACGATCCTGCGGGGGCGCGCCCGCATCCACGACGAACTGCTGTCGTTTAGTAGCGCGGGGCGCGAGCACAAACGACATCGTTTCGCGCGCGGCCAGGGCTCCGGGCGCCAGGCGGCCAGGGCTTGACCCGCACCAGGGGACCTGGTCGAGAAAGCGGCCGTATTTTCCGCTTTCTCGACCAGGTCCGGTCTAGCCGTGACGAATCTGTGACGCGCGTGCCGACTCTGCTCAGGCGCTGCGTCAATCGGCGCACGGCGCCGCGCCGAGCCGCGCCGAGCCGCGCCGAGGCGCGCCAGTGGAAGGCCGTCCAACCTCGACCACCGCCTGCCAGCCCTGGCCCCCGTGGCTCACGAATCGCCACCGCCGGTTACAGCCAAAATCAGATTGGGTATGACTTCGCTCGATGGACAGCGGCGACCGCCCCGAAGCCACACCCGAACCCACCACACCACCCAAGCCCACCACACCACCCAAGCCCACGACACCACCCGAACCCGCCTCCCTCCCCGCTCGAGCCCAGGCCGGCCGCGCGCCGCGCCAGCGCAGAGCGGTGGAGACGCGGCGGCGGATCTATGAGGCGGCGATCGCCGAGTACGAGCGGGTCGGAATCGAGGCGGCGCGAGTGGAGGACGTCGTCGCGATGGCGGGCGTTTCCTGGAGCACGTTCTTCGACTACTTCCCGCGCAAGGAGGATGTCCTGCACGAGGCGGGGGCGGCGATGGCGGCGGCGTTTGCCGCGGCCATCGAGGCGGGAGTGGAGGCGGGCGAGAGGCCGGTGGCGGAAGTGTTCAACTCGGCGCTGCGGCTGATGCGCGAGGCGGGACCTCGTTCGCCGGGTCTGGTGTCGGCCCTGTTGCGTGACATCGTCAACTACCCGGGGCGGATGACGGCCTTCCTGGCCGACCGCGACCAACCGTCGTGGATGGATGTCACCACGCATCTGCTGGCCGCCGGTCAGAGTCGCCGGGAGCTGCGCGACGACTACCCGGCACGGGCTCTGGCCGCAGTGCTTCTCCAGGCGTGGGCGATGAGCGCCAATCGCGAATCCGCCCTCGGGCGTCCGCCCGGGGATTGGGACGGTCCGGCCCGCTCGCTCGGAGAGCTGGCGGTCGAGATCTGCTTCGCGGGGATGCGCCGCCAAACACCATGAGCGCCTCGCCCCGAGCAGCCCTCGCCTGGCTCCGCTCCCGCCCCGCAGCCATCCGCAACTCGACTCGGGCCAAGGCGGTCCGCGCGCTGTGGTCGCTGGGACCCGTCTGGGTGCTGGGCGCCGTGCTCCTCGTCGTGGCCGAGGGGACGTTCTCGAACGCGGCGATCATCGCCGTGGGACTGGCCGTGGGGAGGATCCCAGCGGCGGCCCGGGTGGGTCTCCATGGCCCGGCGGCCACCCGCCTGATCGTCGCGCTGACCCTCGCTGTGGGCCTCTACGTCCTCTCGCTGCTCACCGGTCCCTATCAGCAGATGCTCTCGACAAGCGTCAAGGCGCGGCTCACCGAACGGATGCAGCAGCGACTAATGCGCGCGGTCAGCGCCCCGGTGGGGATCTCCCACCTCGAGGACGCGGCCACGCTCGATCGCCTCGAGCTCGCGCAGGGGACGCTCGCGAGCTGGATTCCGGCTGACGCTCCCGTCACGCTCGCGGCGGTGCTCGGCGCGCGGCTCGGCGGCGTGGTCGCCTGCGTGGTCGTCGGGACGTTTCGCTGGTGGCTGGGCCTGGGGCTGTTCGTGATGTGGCTCGCGGTACGGCGTCCCCTGCGGCGGATCATCATCGGCCAGGTCATCGCCTACCGGATGCAGGCGGAGGTGATGCGCCGTGCCTACGCCTTCCACCAGACCGCGTGGCGGCCGGAGAGCGCCAAGGAGATGCGGGTGTTCGGGCTTGGCGACTGGATGGTCGACGGTTACCGCCGCCACGCGCGCGAGGGGATCGAGACCTCGTGGCGGGCGCTGCGCAAGGTCAACCCGATCATGGCCGGTCTCGGCGCGGTGGTGCTCGCGGCCTACGCGCTCGCGCTGACGGTCATCGCGCATGCCGGTCTCCACCGTGAGGTGACCCTGCGGACCCTGGCCACGGTGCTGCCGCTGCTGCCCGCCACCATGACCGCCGGGACGATCACCTACCAGGATATCGGCCTCGAGTGGATGCTCTCCGGCCTGCCCGACATCGATGAGCTCGAGAGCGACCTCGCCGGCCACCGGCGAGCGCTCCCCGGCGGACGTCCACCACAGGCGCGGCCAACCAAGGAGGTGCGCTTCCGCTCGGTCCGCTTCGCCTATCCCGGCAGCGAGGACGAGGTGCTGCGTGGGCTCGATATGGCCATCCCCGCCGGCCGCTCGACGGCGATCGTCGGCCTCAACGGCGCGGGCAAGACCACGCTGGTCAAGCTCCTCACCCGGCTCCACGACCCCACCGGCGGCGAGATCCTCGCCGACGACACGCCGCTCGCCGAGCTCGACGCGCAGGCGTGGCAGCAACGGGTGGCCGTGGTGTTCCAGGACTTCAGCCGTTATCCCGTCAGCGCCCGCGACAACGTCGCCTTCGGCGCCCCCGCTCACGCCGCCGACCTCGAGGGCATCGAGCGGGCAGCGGCCCGAGCGGGGGCGAGCGCGCTGGTGGCCGGACTGCCCGAGCGGTGGGAGACGGTGCTCTCCCGCCAGTACGAAAAGGGAACCGACCTCTCGGGCGGGCAGTGGCAGCGGATCGCGCTCGCCCGGGCCCTCTTCGCCGTCGAGCACGGGGCGCGAATCCTCGTCCTCGACGAGCCCACGGCGTGGATCGACGTCCGCGGCGAGGCGGAGTTCTTCGACCGCTTCCTCGAGATCACGCGCGGGACGACGACGATCCTCATCTCCCACCGCTTCTCCACCGTCCGCCGCGCCGAGCACATCTGTGTACTCGCCGACGGGGTCCTCGCTCAGGAGGGCACCCACGACCAGCTGCTGCGCGACGGCGGCCGCTACCGCGAGATGTTCACTCTCCAGGCCCAACGTTTCACCACCGGGGAGGGCGCCACGTGACGCGCCTGCGCCGGATCTTCGGCGTCCTC
>DATCEM010000429.1:0-5459 GCA_036510175.1 Solirubrobacteraceae bacterium
CCGCCGGCCCGTCTGCCCCATCCCCCAGAGCCCCTCGTCGGAGCTCCTCAGAGACGCTTGCGCCTCCACGAGATCACCACGCCAATACATCGTGAAGCCATGCCACAGGGTGACGGACTTTCTCGCGAAGAGCGAGCCGCGGCGATGAGCCTCGGCGAGCGAGTGCTCCCACGCGGCGAGCGCCTCGTCGCGGTCGGCGAGTGCCAGCACGACGATCGGCGCCACGCTCAGCAGGCCGTTGTCGGCAGCGATGAGCTCACCGCCGGCCAAAGCTTCAAGTGCGAGGTCGGCGCAGGCAGCGCACGCGCCACCGGACACCGCCCACTCCTGGACCGTCACCGCCGCCAGCATCTTGGCGCCGATTCCAGCGCCCACCGGATCTCTGCGCCGGCGATCGCGTGGCCCGAGCGCCCGATCGTCACCGCCGGCCATGAAGATCGCCATCAGCTCGAGCGCCTCGAGCGCGAGCCGTTCGTCGTCGAACTCGGGTCCGAGCTCGTCAGCGGTTTGGTGCGCCACCGCGGCTCCCTCGGCGGCTCGACCGGTGAGCAGCAGGCAGCGCCCGAGGAGCAGCGCCGCGCTGACTCGTAAGCGCGGCTCGTCGAGCAGCTCGTAGGCGTCACCGAGGTGCTCGAGCGCCGCGGGTCCGTTCGTGAGGGCCTCCGCGCGTCCCAGCTCGAGCAGCAGCTCCGCTCGTCGCGCCGGCGCTGGGGGCTCGCGCAAGGCCCGAGCCAGGTAGGCGACGGCGCTCTCGACCCCGCCCCTGCGCAGCGAAGATCGTGCGGCGCTCACCAAGGTCTCGACGCTCCTCGGTTCGCCGCGGGTCGGGCTGGCGAGCACGTGGGCGGCGACCCGCTCGGCGTCAGCGCCGCCTGCGGTGAGCAGCGTGGCGGCGCGTTCATGCGCGAGCGCGCGCTCCACGTCCGGTATGTCGTGGTGCACGGCCGCCTCGACGAGCGGATGCACGAACCCCAGCGCCGGGCCGGCCCGCAGGATCTCCGCATCGACGAGCGCGAGGACCGCCCCGTTCATTTGCTCGAGGTCGGTGCCCGCGAGCGCTGCCACGTCCGAGATCGCCGCGTGGTCGCCGAGCACCGCGACCGCGCGCGCGATCCCCACCGCCGCGTCCGGAAGCCGGGCGAGTCGCATGAGGACAGCGCGGGAAACCGCCCGTGGTCCGAGGTGCTCGACCGCCGCGAGATGCGCGGCGTCGGGAGCCACCCCCTCGATCTGCAGGGTCTTGAGCAGCTCGTGGACAAGCAGCGGATTGCCGCCCGTCGCGGCGTGGCACGCGGTCCTGAACACCTCATCGGCCTGCTCTCCCAGCCGCTCGCGCACCAGCCGTCCGACGGCGCGGGTGCTCAGCGGCTTGGGCTTGATCGACACCGTCACCGGGTCGCCGACGATCTCCCCGATGAGCATCGAGTCGGCTCGGGCGGAGGATCTCAACGTGGCGAGCACGAGCACGGAGAGGCCCTCGAGACGGTGCACCAGGTAGGCCAGGAAGCGCAGCGACGGACTGTCGCACCATTGAAGGTCATCGATGGCGATGACCAGTGGAGCGCCCGCGCTCAAGTTGACGGTCAGCCAGTACAACCCGTGGAGCGAGGCGAACGAGGGATTGGCGTCGGGCTCGGTACTCGGATCGGGCACGTCCAACGCGTCACGTGCCGCCGCGGCCGCGCCGTCGAAGGCCCCCGTCGCTTGCGCCGTCTGCGACTCGAAGAGCTGACGCACAATCCCGAAGGCAAACTCGCGCTCGAGCTCACCCCCGCGAGCACCGAGCACGCGCAGCTGCGCTTCGGCGGCCAGCGTGCGTGCCGCTGCGAGCAGGCGCGTCTTGCCGATGCCGGCGGCGCCTTCGACCACCACGACGCGCGACCGGCCGGCGACCGCCTCGCCGATCACGATGCGCAGCGCATCGAGCTCCTCCTCGCGTTCGAGCAACTCGGTTCGCGCGAGCGACCCCGCCAAGCCCGAGCCCCGCATAGTCATTACCGGTGCATCCGGTTCCTCGCGGATCCCCGCACCATCCAGGAAAGCGTATCTAGCTCGGCCGCAGCTTGAGGCCGATCGCCGTTGACTGACGCAGATTTAGTGCTTTTCCGCTCTAGCACTTGCCCCATTCGGCCGATAGGTGGGCATGGGAGCCATAGCCGCGTCGAAGCCAGTCGGGCAGCTTCGCGTCCTCCCGCTGCGCACGCTCTCCGATGAGCGTCTGGCCGAGCTCGCCAGTGCCGGCCATTCGGACGCCTTCGGCACGCTGTACGAGCGCTACCGGGAAGCCCTGTCGCGTTACTGCCGCTCGATCGTGCGCGACAGCGAGGACGCCGGGGATGCGCTGCAGAACACGATGCTCTCGGTCCTTCGCGCGCTCCAGGGGCGCGGCCCCACGGGACAGGTTCGCCCGTGGCTCTACCGGATCGCTCACAACGAGTCGATCTCGATCCTCCGCCGTCGCCACCCCCACGAGGAGCTCTCGGCCGAGACGCCCGACCTCGCCGACACCGAGCGGGCGAGTCTCACGCGGTACCGGCTCGACGCGCTGCTCACCGACCTTCGCTCGCTGCCCGAGCGCCAGCGCGGCGCGCTGGTGATGCGGGAGCTCGGCGGACTCGAGTATGCCGAGATCGCCGATGCCCTCGACATGTCCGCCGTGTCCGCGCGCAAGCACGTGTTCGAGGCGCGCGTGGCGCTCCAGGACATCGCCGACGGCCGCGACGCCGACTGCGGCGACATCGTGCGCCGGATCTCCGACGGCGACGGTCGGGTCCTGCGCGCGCGCAGCGTGCGCGGCCACCTGCGCGGCTGCCCCTCGTGCTCGGCCTTCGAGCGGGGAATGCGTACCCGGCGCGACACGTTCGGGCTCATTCCCGCGATGCCCCTGGTCTCCGTCGGTGCCGTGCTGACGGCAGTCCTCCACGGTGGCGGCGCCTCGACCGGCGGGTTCGCGACCTCCGGGTTCGCGACCGGCGGGTCGGTCGCCGGTGGGTCGATCGCCGCCGGCTCGCTGGCTGCCGCGGGATCGCTGCTCGGCGGCGGTTCGTTCGCCGCGATCAAAGGACTCGCCGTCGCCGGCGCGCTCGCCGTGGCGGGCGCCGGAGTGATCGTCGGCACCGGCATCAGCTCACACGCCCATCACCCCGACCGTGTCGCGCAGGTCACGGCGCGCCCGGCTCGAGTCTCGCGCGTGCGGGCCGCCGCCCCGGCCGCCGCGCTGCCCGCCGCCAGTCCGGCCCATCTCGCCGTCGCCCGAGCGGTCGCCGCGCCGGCGCCGAACGGGGCCCGCGTGGCGGGCCTGTCAGGAGCCCCGAGCAGCCCGCGTCGGGTCGCCGCGGTCAGTCCCGTCTCCCACGCCCAGGTCCCAAGCGTCTCGGGGCCCAACAAGCAGGCGCCGGCGAGCGCCGTGCCGGTGGCGATGACGACGCCCACGACCACGCCGACCTCGCCGCCCAGCACCGCCCCGGCCACACCGACTCCCCCCGCCGCCGCGCCCCCCACCGGCACCTCCTCGCCCGCCACGTCTTCGACGGCCACGACGCTGTGGATCGACGCACTCATCGAGAGCGTCCTGAAGACCGCGGGCGCCGACGTCGCCGCCGCCGAGGCCGCGGCCCAGCAGCGGCTCGCCGCTGCCGGTGTTCCGGCGGCCACGTCGACGATCCAGGAACTGATGGCGGAGTTCCTCTCGGGGCGCAGATAACGCGTCTTTCAGATAACACCGGACATCTGCGCCCGTCCCGCGTGTTAGCGATCAACGAGGCATTCGCCTCACGAAACGGCAAACCCACTGCGAGGTGGGGGCGCAAAACCAGGGGCCTCGCATCCCGAGGCGGCCCAGTTGCCGAAGGAGGCAATAGATGAGATTTAATCTTCGCGCCGTGGGGACGGCGCTCGCTACGGCGACGGTGTTCGCCATCGCCGCGGGACCCGCCGCAGCCGCCAGCGGACCGTCGCTGACGAAGGCCGTGCGCGACGTGCATGCGGCCAATAGTGCCCTCACCCAGCTCTCCAAGTCTGCCTCGAGCAGCCCGGCGGCCGCGCGCAGCGCGCTCGCCCGCGGTCGCGCCGACATCGCCGCCGCCGCCCACCAGGCACGGTGGCTCCACGCTCGTTCCACCCCCGGCGCGGCGGCCACAGCGTTCGAAGGCGTGGCGGTTCAGTACGACCGCGACGTGCAGACCTACACGTCGATGCTCGCGAGCTCCACGGGAGCTCTCCGGGCCTCGCTCGCCCAGGCGCTCGTGCCCGCGATCTCCGGCCGCACCCAGGCGCTCGGCTTCCTCGGCGAGCTGGCCCCAACGCTCCCCGTCGCGGCTGCCAGCGTGGCGACGAGCACGATCACCGGCGTGGTCGGAGGCCTTCCGACCGAGATCACCTCGCTGACCGGCCTGGCCAACGCCGGTGACCTGCCGACCGAGATCGAGCAGCTCATCGCGCAGGCGATCACGGCCGCGGGTAGCGTCCTCGACGCCGGCATCACCGAGCTCGAGGGCATCATCCCGTCACTTCCGGCCGGCGTCCAGCCGATCATCACGACCCTGCTCAGCACGCTGACCACGGTGCTCGGCACCGTCGAGTCGACCCTCGAGGGCACCACGAGCTCGATCGGCGGCCTTCTCGGCGGCCTGATCGGAACCCAGCTCGGCGACATCACGAGCATCCTCCAGGGGATCCTCGGCGACCTGCCCGGCCTGGGCACCATCGGCGGAACCGGGACGGGGACGGGAACAGGCACCGGAGGCACCACCGGCACCGGCGGCATCCTCGGGGCCCTTCCGTTCGGCCTCGGCTCCATCCTCAGCGGCCTCCTCGGCGACCTCGGCATCTCGATGCCCGGGATCTGAGCCAGGACCAGTCTCACCAGTGCGCCGGCGACCTAGCGTGGCGCCGGCGCACTGCGTTGTAGTCGGCAGGCAGGGCGAGCTCTTGGCATCAGAGTCTGCCCCCGCAGATGGGAAAGCGAAAAGGCCCGGGGGCGGGCCCGCCCGTCCGCCCAAAGCCACACGAAGGCGCGCCACCAACAAGGGCCCGATCTCCGTCCAGCGCGCGACCAGCCTTGCTCAAACCCCACGCACCCCCTACACTCTCGCCGTCAGCCGATAGTCGAAGCCGCCCGGATCGTTCCGGCACCGCGCCACATACGCGGGCCGCTGAGGGCGGGGCCCGTGAGTGCTGACCGTCCTTCACAGGGCAGCATTGCCGTGTGCTATCTTTGCTGGTCGCGCTTGTAAGTGCTGGCTGCACTGCCTGCGCCCTCCCATCGCCTCTCGACGCCCGAGGAGTAGCCGTCTTGGCAACCGCTCACGCACCCCGGACGCGCCGCAGTTTCGCGCGTCTTGAAAAGGTCCTGGAAGTACCGCATCTGATTGATATTCAGCGCAAGTCGTTTACCTGGCTGACCGACCCTGACGGCGGTGGCCTGCGCGAGACGATCGACGACATCTCGCCGATCGAGG
>DATCEM010000430.1:0-3509 GCA_036510175.1 Solirubrobacteraceae bacterium
CCCGAACACGGCGATGATGACCAGCGGGAAGAACCACACGATGTAGAGGTAGAACCAGTAGGTGATGCCGAGCTGGAGCGCGATGATCACGGCGGCGCCGAGCGCGGCGATGGTGATGATGTCGCGGCGCCGGGGGACGAAAGCCACCGCCAGCGCGAGCGCCACCCCCGCGCCCTGAACGAGATGCTGCTCGAGGCTGAGGCCGCCGTAGAGGCCCCAGACCGAGAACGGCGCCCCCCGCGTGGCCTGGTAGGCGATCGAGTCGTGCCAGAAGGCGGAGAGGTTGTTCTGGAGGATCACGGGGAGGAAGGCGGCGAGGACGGTCAGGCCGAACGCGAGCA
Source organism: Solirubrobacteraceae bacterium (assembly GCA_036510175.1). Taxonomy (GTDB): domain Bacteria; phylum Actinomycetota; class Thermoleophilia; order Solirubrobacterales; family Solirubrobacteraceae; genus Palsa-465. Next base: position 342 of record DATCEM010000430.1, read on the forward strand.
CGTAGAGAACGACCGACCGCGTGCCCCCCCTACCACGGCCGTCGGGCCCGCGGAGCATCAGCGGACCGAGGCCCAGCGGCGCGAACTTGGTCAGGCCCGCGAGCGCGAGCGCGACGCCGCGCGCGGGCGCCGAGGAGGCCACGAGCAGCGTGACCACGAGTAGGAGGGCGACCAGGGAGTCGTTCGAGTCCGAGGCGAGGACGAAGAGGGTGAAGGGATAGGCCGCCCAGGCATAGGCGAGCACGATCCCCAGGGTCTTCCCGCGGATCCGCCGCCCGAGGGCGAACAGGCCGAGCATGGTCAGCAGATCGAAGGTGATCGAGGCGGCGTGGGCGGCGGGGAGCGAGTCCCATACCCCGCTCCAGCCGAAGATCTGGAGGAAGGGAATGTAGGCGAAGTAGTTGACCGGTCCGTAGGTGTCGCCGTAGGCGTTGGTCAGCGGCCAGTGCCCGTAGAGCGGCGTTCCGTGGACGAGCTTGCTCGCGCCGATCACGCCCGCGTAGCCGACGTCGATGACGTTCGAGTTGGTGACGTTGAGCCCGACCCGGAATCCGACGAGAAAGATGATCCCCACCGCGAGCCAGGACGTGGGCACAAGCAGCCGCAGCGGCTCGCGCGGCCTCCCCCGCCCGTTCGCGAGCAGGACCATCCGCGCCAGCAGGTAGAGGAGGAACGGGTACACGAGGGGGACGGACATCCCGAGATTCGCGTGATTGAAGAAGGCGATCGAGACCGAGAACCCGAGCAGGGCCAGCAGGTCGAGGTGCAGGAGGGTCGGCCGTCGCCGCCACGGGATGAACGGGAGGACGAAGAACACGCACAGCGGGAGCCACACGTACCAGGCGTTGACCCGCTCTCCGAACGCCCCGGCATAGCCGCGCGCCATCGTCCATGCGACCTGGAAGCCCGTCCACGCCTGAGTCACCCTGCCGGTGGCGTCGTCGATGTAGACCTGGGCGATCTCCTTGCTGTTCGCGCCCTGGCCCGTGAACCAGCTGACCTGCCACTGGCCCGGTCCCTTGGTGTAGGCGAACGGATGGGCACCCCGGTGCCGGTGCACCACGGCGATGACCGAGCCCACTCGGCCGGCGATGCGCTCGACCTCGGTCCCGGTCAGTCGATAGCCCGGCGGAGGGGCGTCCATCGCCGTGACGAGCACGGGCGTGCCCGCGTCGGCTTCGGCCTGCGGACTGCTCGCGGCGAAGGCCGACGGCGCGAGGACGGCGAGGGCGACGACGACGGCGAGCAGCGCGGCCAGCGAAGCGCGCAAACTCGACCCGCGAGGTCCTAGGCCCGGAAGCTCCAGAGCTTCTGGCCCACGAACGAGAGCGGGGTGGCGCAGGCGATGGCGATCGCCTGGGCGAGAACCTTGCTCAGACCCGCGTCGCCCACGAGCGTGACGAGCACGGCGTACTGGAAGCCGAAGGCCACGAGGCTCACGGCGAAGAAGCGGGCGCCCTGGGAGAGGGCGTGATCGTGGCGCGCGTCGAAGGTCCAGTGACGGTTCCACCAGAAGTTGTTTATCACCGAGACCAGGAAGGCGATGACGGATGCCATCCGATAGTCGATGCCGAGCACGTGCAGGCAGACCGTGAACACGCCGAGGTTGACGGCGTAGCCGGTCGCGCCGACCGCGGCGAAGCGGATGAGCTGGAGCCAGTTCTGCGGGTGCCTCACTCCATGCCGCACGCGATGATGGAGGGGCAGCGCTACGGCGCTCGTCATCTCATCGGACATCACGAGGCAATGTATCGGCAGACTGTAAGGTCAGCGCTAGCTAGACCTAAGGCTAACGTGGCGCTAAGACTGGGCGCCGAGGCCAAAATGATCTCTGATCATGGGGACGATGTCCTGGAGCGTCCACTGCTCGCGCACGTCCCGCGTGTCCGGTCCCGTCCCGCACCAGAGCAGCGCGCCGAGCGAGTCCGAGCGGTGCAGCGAGCCGTGACTGCCGCCGCCGACGTGGTCTGAACCGCCCCAATCGACGAACTCGTAGGCCGGGGCCGCCGAGAGCAGCACATCTCCGGCGCTCGGGCAGTGCAGCGCCGACCAGATGCGGGCGAGGGCATCCGGGTACTCGGCGCTCGAGAAGCGGCCGTCCTGCACCTCGGCGGCGAGCGCGGCGAGGTCTCCCTCGACGCTCCACAGCCGCCCCCGTGCGTCCATGAGCTCGCCGCCCGAGGAGAAGCGGAGCTCTCCGCGGGGGCTCTGGACCACGGCTTCGCGCTCGCCCGAGAGCCAGAGCACGAGATCGACGCCGGTGAGATTCCGCGCGACCTCGATGGCCCGCGCCATCACCTGCTCATGGCGCTCCTCGTCGAGGGCATAGATCATCGCCGAGCGCTGCGCCGGACTGAGGGCGAGCTCAGCGCCGATCGAACGTGACGCGCTCGGGGTGGCAACGTCGAAGTCGGCGAACGCCCGGTCGAGGCGGATCCGCTCCTCGACCGACGCCTGGGAGTGGTCGGAGGCAACGATCACCGCGTGGTCTTCGAAGAAGGTCTCGGGCCCTCCGGCGGCGTGCATCAGGCGCTCGATCTGGCGATCGGCGGCGGCGATCGAGGTGACCTGGGCGTAGGGGCCGTTCTTGTGCGACCAGGCGTCGTTGTCGGGCAGCGAGTAGAGCAGGAAGTCGAACAGGTCGTGCTCGACCAGGTACGCCCCGACGCAGCCCGTGTGCTGGTCGCGCACGCCGGGCATCCCGAGCTGCCCGCGGCACCCGGTCTTCCGGCTCGCGTAGAGGTCCGCGTAGAAGAGCTCGCGCGGACCGCAGATCGTGCGGCGAAAGAGGGTCGAGGTGACGACGCGGGCCAGGGCGGTCTCGTTGGAGACCTCGTGCTTGTGCCGGCCGCGGTAGATCAGGTACGTCGTGCCCGCGGTGCGCACGTCGATGTCGTCGAGGAACTCGAACACGGTTTCGACGTCGTGCGAAAGGTGCTCGGCGTTCATCCCGTACACGGTGTCGGTGAGCGAGCGCACGACCCCGAACTGCCGCGTGGCGGAGAAGCTCGAGCCGTACTCGATGTAACGCGCCTCCTCGCGGTGGTACCAGTTCATGCTCGGGATCCGGTGCTCGTCGGGTCCGGTCCCGGTGGCGATCGTCGCCGCGCACACCGGCGTGACCGAGGGGAAGGCGGCGACGCAATCATCGACATAGGCGCCGCGCTC
>DATCEM010000431.1:0-2530 GCA_036510175.1 Solirubrobacteraceae bacterium
CGGGGAGGCCGAGCTCGGCCCCGACGGCCCTGACCTCGTCCTTGAACAGTGAGCGCAGCGGCTCGACGAGGTCGAACTCGAGGTCGTCGGGCAGACCGCCGACGTTATGGTGGGACTTGATCGTCGCCGCGCCGGTGCCGCCTCCGGACTCAATCACGTCTGAGTAGAGCGTGCCCTGGACGAGGAAGCGGACATCGGGAAGGAGAAGCGCCTCCTCCTCGAACACCCGGATGAACTCGGAGCCGATGATCTTTCGCTTCTCCTCGGGATCGGATACGCCCTTCAGGCGCGTGAGGAACCGGTCGGCGGCGTCGACGGCGACGAGCGGGACCTGAAAGTGGTCGCGGAAGGCCGAGATGACCTGCTCGCCCTCGTTCTTGCGCATCAGCCCGTGATCGACGAAGACGCAGGTGAGGCGATCGCCGATCGCGCGGTGCACGAGCAGGGCGGCGACGCTCGAATCGACGCCGCCCGAGAGCCCGCAGATCGCCCGCCCGTCGCCCACCTGGGCGCGGATTCGCTCGATCTGCTCCTCGATCACCGAGCGCGGGCTCCACGAGCCCTCGCAGCCGCAGATGTCCTGGAGGAAGGTGGTGAGCACCTGCTGCCCGTAGGGCGTGTGGACGACCTCCGGGTGGAACTGGATCCCGTACACACCCTGGGTCACCGATTCGAAGGCGGCGACCGGCGACGCGGTCGAGGAAGCCAGCGCGGTGAACCCGGGCGGCGGGGCGAACACGGTGTCGCGGTGCGACATCCAGCACGACTGCTCGTGCGGGGTTCCGGCGAGCAGGCGCCCGGACTCGTGGACGGTGAGCTGGGAGCGCCCGAACTCGCCGACCTCCGCGCCCTCCACCTGCCCGCCGAGCTCGCGCGCGATGAGCTGCATGCCGTAACAGATCCCCAGCACGGGGACTCCGAGATCGAGGAGCGCGCGCTCGAGCTCCGGCGCCCCGGGCGCGTACACCGACGCCGGGCCCCCCGAGAGGATCACGCCCTTGGGCTCTCGGGCCTTTACCTCATCGGCCCCGACGTGGTAGGGCAACAGCTCGGAGAACACCCCGCATTCGCGGACGCGGCGGGCGATGAGCTGCGAGTACTGGCCGCCGTAGTCGAGGACGACGACCTGGTCGGTCGCCGCTCGAGGTACTAGAGGGCGTTCGAGCTCGCCGGCCGGCGTGACACTAGTCGGCGACACCGACCGTTGCGGCCTTGCCGCTCGCGCCCATCCCCACGCCCTGCTCGCGCTGTAGGTACTTACCTTCGGTCTGCAGCGACGGGGCGACCATCAGCTCTGCCCGGTTGAACTCGGCGATGTCCCGGTAGCCGGTGGTGGCCATCGAGGTACGCAGGCCGCCCATCAGGTTGAACGTGCCGTCGTTCTCCCGGGCCGGGCCGGTGATGATGTCCTGGAGCGAGCCGTTCTGGGTCGTCGCCACGCGGGTGCCGCGGGGAAGGGTCGGGTGGAAGGTCGCCATCCCCCAGTTGTAGCCGCGTCCGGGCGATTCATATGCCCGAGCGAGCGCCGACCCGAGCATCACCGCGTCGGCGCCGCAGGCGATCGCCTTGGCGATGTCGCCGCCGTTGCGCATCCCGCCGTCGGCGATGACCTTCACGTAGTCGCCGGTCTCGAGCATGTGCTGCGACCGCGCCGCGGCCACGTCGGCGATCGCCGTCGCCTGGGGAACGCCGATGCCGAGCACCCCGCGAGTCGTGCAGATGGCGCCCGGCCCGACCCCGACGAGGACGCCGGCGGCGCCGGTGCGCATCAGATGCAAACCCGTGTGGTAGGACGCGCACCCCCCGACCACAACCGGCGTCGGCGAGAGCTCGCGGATGAACTCCTTGAGGTTCAGCGGCGGCCGGCTCTCGTCGAGCGAGACGTGCTCGGCCGAGACCACCGTGCCCTGGATGACGAGGATGTCGAGGCCCGCATCGAGCGCCACCTCGTAGTAGCTCCTGACCTTTTGCGGCGTCAGCGAGGCTGCCGCGACAACCCCCTGGGCCTTGATCTCCTGAATCCGCTGCCGGATCAGCTCGGGCTTGACCGGCTCGCGGTAGATGTCCTGCATCTCTCGCGTCGCGATGTCGCGCGAAAAGGTGGCGATCCGCTCGAACTGAGCGTCGGCGTCCTCGTAGCGGCAGAACAGACCCTCGAGGTTGAGCACGGCGAGTCCGCCGATCTTCCCGATGATCCCCGCGGTCTCGGGCGAGACGACACCGTCGAGGGCGGCCGCGAGCAGCGGTAGCTTGAAGTGATACGGGCCCAGCGTCCACGCGATGTCGACGTCATCGGGGTCGCGCGTGCGCCGTGAAGGAACGATGGCAATGTCGTCGAACCCATAGGCGCGACGGGCCTTCTTTCCGCGGCCGATCTCTATTTCCATTGCGGAAGCGTAGGACGTGGCTCGGACGTCAGCGAGTCGGGGATTGGCGACGGGGCGGCGACCATCGAGGGCTCGATCGTAGCAGCGCCCTCACCCGCCCCGGAGGCGGCGCCCGGCGAATCCCGCAGGTTGCTAGGAGATCT
>DATCEM010000432.1:0-9013 GCA_036510175.1 Solirubrobacteraceae bacterium
GCCGCTGCCACGCCGGATCGGCGGCGGCCGCCGAGCGGAGGGGCTCGCCCTCGCCTGCGAAAGCCCGCGCTCCCGCCCAGTACGCGACGTTTCGCCACAGCTCGCGGTGATCGAGATCGTCGAGGCAGTCGTCGCCGAAGAGATCGGAGTCGGCGAGGACGACGACGCGCCCCTCCCCGTGCTCGGCGGCGACCATCAGGGGCGCGCCGGGGCTGGTGGCGGAGGACGCGGCCCGGACGGGCACCGTCGCGTGGCCGGGCGGGGTCGCGTGGCCGGGGACCGTCGCGCGGCCGGGGACCGTCGCGCGGCCGGGCGGGGTCGCGTGGCCGGGGACCGTCGCGCGGCCGGGAACGGCGATCGTCGTGGCGCGGTAGAAGCACACCGCTTCCACGCGCGCGAGGAGATCGCCGCCGCGGCCGCGCTCGCCTCCCGTGAGCTCGCCGAGCACCCAGCTCGGCGTGCTCAGGTGGTGGCGGGCGTAGTCCTGAACGGTCTCGTTCTCGAGCCGCAGGCGGTAGGGCGCGAGCAGCTCGTTGAGATTGTTTCCGTATTTGTCGTTCTCGGTCTCGCCGAGGACGATGAGCCCGCCGCCGGAGCGTACGAAGCGCTCGATCGCCTCGAGCTCAAGCGCCGAGAGGCGCGGCGAGCCCACGCCCGTGGTCCGCTCCCACGCGGGGTCCGAGGGGTGGGCGAGCACGAGCACGTCGACGTCGCCCAGGCGCTCGGCGCCGAGCTCCTCATCGGCGTTGGCCTCGACGATGAAGTCGCCTTCGGAAAGCAGCGCGGCGGCAAGGGCGTAGGAGGAATCCCGCGGGTGGGCCGGCTGCATGGCGTCGGCGAGCTCGGGGCGAATGGTCCACGCCTCGCTGTGCGCCTCGTCGAAGAGCACCCGCGCCCGCCGGGGCACCGTCGTGGCCGGTGCTGCGCGCGATGCCACCGCCCGGCTCGGGGAGTCGCGCACCGCGCTCATGGATCGATGGTATCTCTAGAGAAACCGCCTGTCGATGCCGGAATAAACCGTATATGTGCAATAAATCATCATATGGACACCACTGACCGACAGATCCTTGCGTTACTCGTCGAGGACGGCCGGCGCACCTACGACGACATCGGGCATCACGTCTCCCTCTCCGCCCCCGCGGTGAAGCGCCGCGTCGACCGGCTGCGCGAGAGCGGCTCGCTCCAGGGCTTCACCGCCGTGGTCGACCACGCCGCGCTCGGAGACCGCACCGAGGCGCTCGTCGAGCTCTTCTTCGCGCCGGGCACCCTGCTCGAGGAGGTAGCGCGCACCCTGAAGCGCCATCCCGAGGTCGTCGAGGCGTGGAGCGTCACCGGGGAGGCGGACGCGATCGCGCGCGTGCACACCGAGGACAACGCCGGACTCGAGCGCCTGATCATGGAGCTCCAGCGCGACGGGCGCCTACAGCGGACGCGCTCTCAGGTCGTACTCTCCCGCCTCGTCAGCGCGACGGCAAGCCGGCGCTGAGGAGGACGAGACGCCCAGAAAGGGGTGCGGGGGCCCCGGACTTCCCGTCCGGGACCCCCAGCAAAGCCAGGGAAGTGGGGGCGCAGTTCCCTGACAGGGCACTATCAGTCTGCCTCGCCCCGTCGGTTTTGAAACCTCGCCGCGAGAAAAGTTTTTTTGGCGGCCGCGGCGGCGCGATAATTTGCCCTCGTGGCCTATGACGAGGATCTCGCGAACCGCATCCGCGAGCTCATCCTGATCGAGCCCGGGGTGACCGAGAAGAAGATGTTCGGCGGCCTGGCCTTCCTCATCGGCGGGAACATGTCGGTGAGCGCGAGCGGCCGGGGCGGACTGCTCCTGCGCGTCGATCCCGAGGAGTCCGACGCCCTGCTCGCCAAGCCGCACGCGCACCCGTTCGAGACGCGCGGCCGCGTCATGCAGGGCTGGCTGCGCGTCGACGCCGAGGGCGTCCAGACCAAGCGCCAGCTCGAGCGCTGGGTCGCGCGCGGCGTCGACTACGCGCGGTTGCTCCCGGCCAAGCGCTGAGGGTGGCGGTGCCCCGGCGCCGCCCGGCGCCGGGGCGCCGCCCGGCGCCGCGCGGCGGCGCCCGAACGCATCCGGGTCGCGAGCCATCCTTCGAAGGCGCGCGCCGAGCGGCGCTCGCGCGCGGACTGGCTGCTGAGGGGGACGGCGAGCGCAGCGGATCGCGGTCCTGACGGGTGGGATGTGCGGATTTCTTTCACGGGTGCAGTACAGCGCCCTGTCCCGCAGCCCGCCTCAGGAGGGCCGAAGAGGGCATGAAGAACCCGCCTGCCCCCGAACCTATGTCGATCGGTCCCGCCCCGCGGGACTGAACGACAGAAGTTCAGATATCGGGCGCCGCGGCCCCGCCGGCCCCGCTGGCCCCGCCGCCGCTCGCGGAGCTGAACCTATGTCGATCGGTCCCGCCCCGCGGGACTGAACGACAGAAGTTCAGAACCAGCGGCCGCGCATCTCCGAACCTATGTCGTTCGGTACCGCCCCGCGGGACTGAACGACAGAAGTTCAAATCCAGGCCCCGCGCATCTCCGAACCTATGTCGTTCGGTACCGCCCCGCGGGACTGAACGACAGAAGTTCAGATATCGGGCGCCGCGGCCCGCCGCCCCCCGCCCCCTACACATGCACGCCCGAGATCCGTCCGTGGACGAAGCTCACGACCATCGCTCCTTCGCCGACGGCGGTGGCGCAGCGCTTGGTCGACCCCGAGCGCACGTCGCCGGCGGCGTAGATCCCGGGCACGCTGGTCTCGAGCAGGCCGGTGGCGCCGGCGTCGACGCCGGTGAGGATGAATCCCTTCTCGTCGCGGGCCACGACGTCACCGAGCCAGTCGGTGCACGGAGCCGCGCCGAGGAAGAGGAAGAGGAAGGAGAAGGGCAGGCGCTCGCCGTCGCGCAGGGTGACCGCCTCGAGCTCGCCGTCGGTGCCGTGAAGCTCCGCGACCTCGCTGCGGGCTCGGACCACAATTCCATAGCGCTCGAGCTCGAGCACCAGGTAGTCGGACATCGTCTCGCGCAGGTCGGCGCGGCGATGGAGCAGGGTCACGAGCGCGCCCCCGCGGGCGAGCCAGACCGCCGCCTGAGCCGCTGAGTTGCCGCCGCCGATCACGCCGACGCGCGTGGCCCCGCAGCGCTGAGCCTCGGGCGGCCCGGCGGCGTAGAACACGCTGATGCCCTCGTAGTCCTCGAGGTCGGCCACCGGCAGCCGGCGATAGTCCGCTCCGGTCGCGAGCAGGACGGCGCGCGCCGCGACCTCGTGGTCGCCCTCCAAACGGACGACGTGGCGGTCCGCGCCGGGCTCGAGGGAGAGCGCACGGTAGGGGGTCGCGGTGCGGGCGCGGAACTTGCGTGCCTGGGTGACCGCGCGCGTGGTGAGCTCCGAGCCGCTGATGCCGGCGGGAAAGCCGAGGTAGTTCTCGATCCGCCGTGATGTGCCCGCCTGCCCTCCGAGCGCCGTGCTCTCCACCACCAGCGTCTCCAGGCCCTCCGAGGCTCCGTACACCGCCGCCCCCAGTCCGGCCGGACCGGCCCCGATGACGACGAGATCGACCTCTTCCCGCGCGGCGAGCTCGAGCCCGATGCCCAGCGCCCGTGACACCTCGCCGGAGGAGGGGTTGTGGAGCTCGACCCCACCGGGCAGGAGCACGAGTGGAATCTCATCGGGCTCGAGCGCCTCGATCAGCTCCCCGCCCGCCGGGTCATCAGCGTGCTCGGGGTCGCGCCAATTGAAGGGCAGGCGATTGCGCCGGGCGAACTCGACCATCCGCCGCGTCGGCTCCGACGAGCGCGGACCCACGACCTCCATCCCCACGTGCTGGAGCTGAAGCGCCTCGCGGCGATTCATGAAGGTGAAGAGCAGCAGGTCGCCCAGGGGGCCGTCCTCGAAGAGGAGCGGACGCAGGTCCTCGCGGTCGACGGCGATGTAGCGCATGGGCTGGGTGACGACCGCCGTCAGATACGCCGTTTGACCCGTGAGCAGGTTCATCTCACCGATGAATCCGGACGTGCCGTGGCGGACAATCTCATTCCCCGCGGCGTCGAGGATGGCCGCCTCTCCCTCGAGGATCGCCATGAACGGATAGACCGCGTCGCCGACCCGGAAGAGGACGTCACCGACGCCGGCACTGCGCTCCTCTCCGTGCGAGGCCAGCGTCGCGAGCTGGGACTTTGAGAGGACCGGGCTCGCGGGGGGGCTCGCGGGGCTGCTCACACGCGGAAGCGTACTCAGCTCAGGAGCCGAGCCGGCGACCTCCCTAACCTGAGGGGATGGCACTACAACACCGCAAGCTAGGAGCACAGGGACTCGAGGCCAGCGCCATCGGCCTCGGCACGATGGGGATGACGATGGCCTATGGCGCCGGCGACGAGTCGGGTGGGACAGAGACCATTCGCCGTGCGCACGAGCTCGGCGTGACGCTGCTCGATACCGCCGAGCTCTACGGGATGGGGACGGGTTCGAACGAGAAGCTTGTGGGTCGGGCGATCGAGGGCTTTCGCGAGGACATGGTGCTGGCCACCAAGTTCGGGTTCGTCCTCCCCCGCGAGGAGAACATGGCGCGGGTGTTCGATAGCCGCCCCGAGCGCATTCGGGCGGTGACGGAGAACAGCCTGCGCTACCTGGGCACCGACCACATCGACGTGCTCTACCAGCACCGCGTCGATCCCGACGTGCCGATCGAGGAGGTGGCCGGAGCGGTCAAGGACCTGATTGACGAGGGCAAGGTCCGCTTCTTCGGTCTGAGCGAAGCCGGGCCGGAGGTCATTCGGCGCGCGCACGCCGTCCACCCGGTCTCCGTGCTCCAGACCGAGTACTCGATCTTCGAGCGCGCCGTGGAGTCCGAGATCCTGCCGACCATCCGCGAGCTGGGAATCGGCTTCGTCGCCTACTCGCCGCTGGGTCGCGGCTTTCTCACCCCGGCGGTCAAGCCCGCGGCCGAGTATCCGGCGGACGACATGCGCAGCTGGGACGAGCGTTGGCAGCCGGGCAACTACGAGAAGAACATCGACGCGATCGACCAGCTCACGGAGCTGGCCCGGGGCAAGGGCATCGCAGTGACTCAGCTCGCCCTGGCGTGGCTCCTCGCCCAGGGTGAGGACATCGTCCCCATCCCCGGCACGCGGAGCCCCGAGCGTCTGGCCGAGAACGTCGGCGCCGCGGACGTCGAGCTCTCCGACGCGGATCTCGCGCGGGTGGACGAGATCCTTCCTCACGGCTCGTTCGGCGGCCGCTATCCGCAGGCGATGATGCCGCGGTGGTGACGGCTCCGGAGCGGTGACTCACTCCGGTCCTTTGGTCTACAGCTTGATGACTCGGAGGCGCGGAACCGCGTCGAAGTCGGCATCCTGGGTGAGCAGGTCGGCTTCGTGAGCGATCGCGGTGGCGGCGATCCACGCGTCTTGGACGCCGAGCCTGCCGTGCCCGGCGGCGCGCATCTCGACGGCGAGTGTCGCGAATGCCGAGGCCACGGCGCGATCGACGGGCAGGGCGGTCAGCTGTTCGGCGTCGCGCAGCGTCTGTAACCGTGTGGCGCGGATCCGGGGTGCCGCGGCGGCGAGCACGCCCATCTCGAGTTCGGCGATCGTGACGATCGAGACGGCGATCTCGCGATCCTGCTCGTGAGGGTCGAGGGGGCGACCGGTCTCGCGGGCGATGAACAGCGACGTGTCAGCGATCGCTCGGCCGCTCACAGGTCGTCGAGAGTTTCGGGCTGGAGGTCGGTGAGATCGGCGCGCAACCCCGGATCGGCGGGATGCGCGAGTACCTTGGCGAAGAATTGCGCGGCCGGCAGCCAAGTGGGGCGCTCCGCGAGCGGCACGATCTGCGCGACCGGCCGTCGATTGCTGTGCACGATCAGCGTTTCGCCTGCTTCGACGCGCCGCAGCACGCCACCGGTGTCATTGCGAAGGTCTCGGACGGAGATGTCGCCCATGTCGCACAGTGTAGCGGTAGTGCGACATACGATCGGCCGAGCAAGCCTGCCCGCTTGCGCCGCCGTCGCGTGGGGCGATGAAACGTAACGTTTCCTCCCCTATGGCCAACTGGCACCCCGGAACCGTGGGCAGGTGAGGCGTCAGCGCTTGGCGGCGACGCCTTCGAACATGTAGCCGAACGGTCGCGGACCCTGGGCGTAGTAGTTCTGCAGGCGGATGAGCTCGAGGCCGGAGTCCCGCACCAGCTGGTCGATCGGGCGGTTCAGGTGGCAGCCTCCCACAGCCCTTCGCTGTAGCGGCGTCAACCGGTCCTGCCAGCCCGCCACCCAGCGGTCGGGCGAGCGGCCGTGCTCGACGAAGTGGAACATGCCCCCGGGACGGAGCACCCTGCGGATCTCGCTCAGCGCGAGATCGACGTCGGGGATGGTGCACAGCGTCCAGGTGGTGAGCACGTGGTCGATGGTCGACGTTTCCAGCGACAGGTCTTGTCCGTCAAGGTCGATGTACTCGACCGGTACGCCACTCGCGGCGACCCTCTTGCCGGCGAGCTTGCGCCCGATGGTGGCCGGGTCGACGGCCAGGACCTGGGTGACGGCCGCGGGATAGTGGGGGACGTTCAGCCCCGAGCCGAATCCGACCTCGAGCACGTCGCCCGCGAGCGAAGCGGCGACGCGGGCACGGATCGGCACGAGCTCATCGCGGCCCATGGCCAGGTCGAGGGCGCGCGGAAGTACTTGATCCTCATAGAACCCCACGGCGCCAGTATGGCCGCTTCAGGCGACGCGGCGCCAGATAGCTTTCGGCCTGCGGTCGGCGCCCGTGGCGATCGACCGCCGTCGGTCTCACCGCTTGGCGCTGAACGTGACCTTGCCGCTGGCGCAGGTCACGTTGCTCCCGGTCTCCTTGAGACTCTCGATCAGTGATCCGGTGATGGTCCCCTGCCGATGCAGAAGGAGATTCACCACCGTTGTTCCCGTCACAGCACCGCCCGAGCTCAGCTTCGTCCGTATGCGGCCGCTGCGCGGCACTGCTGTCTGCACCGACTCGGTCTCGGTGTTCGTACTGCCGTCAGAGCACTTGAGATCGATGCTGGCCGATCCGCTGTCCGGCTGAGAAAGACACAGCGCGCGCCGACCATAGGTTGCCGCGTTGCACTGCGTCGAATAGCCGACATCGAACACGATCTTGTGCTTTTGGCTGGTCGTGCCCCGGTAGCGCCCAGTGCGGAAGCTACTCGTTGCCAGTGCGGAACCAGCAAGCAGGCTGAGCGCTATGACGGTCAGCACCGTCGTGAGTTTTAGATGCATGCGCGGCATTCTATGCCCGGCGCTCAGGCAGAAGGTTCGGTCGCGACTCCTGCCACTCCTGACCGAGGCCTCTTGACCTGCGCTACTACCTCAGGTTTGCCGGGCTCGCCCCAGATCCTCCGGACGCGTGGCCCCTGCGATCGCCGCGTTGCCGGCACCCGCGGCTCGGCGCCGCTCACGGTCGCCGCGCCGCCCGCTCCGCCGCCGCGGTGAGCATCGCCAGGTTGATCGCGCGCGACATCGCCCGGTAGCCGGCCGCGTTGGGGTGCAGATGATCGCCGCTGTCGTAGGCGGGATCGAGGATGTCCGGAGCGCTCGGGTCGGCGACGGCGGCGGCGAAGTCGATCACGCCGTCGAAGTTCCCGCTCGTGCGGATCCACTGGTTGACGGCGTCGCGCTTGGCCTCGCCCGCCGGCGTCCAGTACCTCGCGCCTTCGAAGGGGGTGAGGGTCGCCCCGAAGATCTCGAGGCCCGCGGCGTGAGCCTGACCGATGATCGCCTGATAACCGGCAATTATCTGGGCGGCGGAGACCTCGACGTTGGGCGCGGTGAGCGGGCTCGTGTGCTGGCCGAACCCGATGTCGTTGACCCCCTCGAGGAGAATCACCTCCCGCGCGCCCGGCTGATCGGCTACGTCGGCGTGAAAGCGGGCGATGGCGTTCACGCCGCAGCACGGGGAGTCGTTGAGGACGCGATTGCCTCCGATGCCCTCGTCGATCACCCCGAGGGTCGCCCCGCGGCGGGCGTCGAGGCGGCGCGCCAGGTCGTTGGGCCAGCGGGCGTTGGCGTCGGTCGGCGAGTGGACGCCGTCGGTGATCGAGTCGCCGAGCGCGATCGCCGTGCCGAGAACGCGCGGCGGGCTCAGCACATCGACGCGGTCGACGAAGTACCAGGACCGGGTCTCGGCCCCGAAGGCGCCGCCGCGGGGGTCGAGCGCGTGCGCCCCCGCGGCCAGGTAGTTGACCTGCTGGGCATCGACGTGCTCGGTAGCGGGGCCGGTGGCGTCCGGCAGGTAGACGCTCACCGCGAGCTTCTCGAGCGGAAGGACGGCGAGGGGCACCGGGTCGCTCAGCGCCACGGATCCCGGCGCGATGAGGACTGAGCGCCGGCCCTTAAAGGACAGCGCGAGGCTCGAGCGCACCGCCGCTCTCGAGCGCTCCACGCCGATCGCCGCGGAGCCGATCCGCAGGGGCCGGGTGCCGAACGCGTTGGTGAACCGAACCCTGACCATCGATCCCCCCACGCTGGTGAAGACGATGTTACGAATGGTCTCATTGGCGAATCCGAGCGCCGCGGGATCGCCGGGCACGGCCGCCTGCGGGCTCGCGCCCCAGCTCGCCACCCAGTGCGTGCCGCCCCGGGACTGCCAGCGCGCCACCGCCGCCGCGTAGGCCCGGGCGTGTCCGGGGGCGGGGTGTCGATGGCGGCGCGCGGCCGACGCCGAGTCGAGCTGAGTGAGCCCACTCGCCGCGAGAAGCGCCGCGCACGCGGCGAGCAGCCAGAAAGAACGGCGAAAACGAGCGAGACCAGGAACGGTCACCTTGGCACAGCCTCCTACCTTCCGCGGCACCCCGCGCGAATGGTAGCGCCCGAGCGCCCGGCGGCGCGGCGGCTAACCGATCATCTTGCGCACCGTACCCAGCACCGAGGGCTCGAGCGCCTCGCTGCAGTACAGGGTGAAGTGGATGCCGTCGAACCGGCACAGCTGGCCGTGGAGCTTGGCCTGGTAGTGGCTGCCCGGCGACACCGTGTTATCGATGTCGAGGACCTGCA
>DATCEM010000433.1:0-3228 GCA_036510175.1 Solirubrobacteraceae bacterium
TCGATCGACCTGTTCCCCCAGCTCGCGCGGCGCCTGCACCTGGGCGTCACCCACGGCGCGTTCATCCAGACCGTCACACCCGGCAGCCCGGCGGCCGGGGCCGGAATACGGGGGGGCACGACCAAGTTCCAGTTCGACGCGGCGCAGTACGCGATCGGCGGCGACGTGATCACCAAGGTGAACGGTCGCGCCCTCACTCTGGGCCACGACCTCTCCGACGCGCTGGCCCTGCTCAACCCGGGCCAGGTGATCACGCTCGAGGTGTGGCGGGGCAGCGCCCGCCATCAGGTGAAGCTCACGCTCGGTACCCGGCCGACCTCGCCCGGCCAGTAGCGAGGAGAAACCGCCACCGTGCTGCAGCCCGTTCCCGTGGGAACCAAGTTCCTCTCCGACTACGCCAGCATCGCGGGCCGATCGCTGGTCGAGGAGATCCGCGCGCTCGCCGAGCCGCTCCGCGGCAAGCGCGTTCTCCACCTGTCGGCGACCGCGTTCGGCGGCGGCGTGTCAGAGATCCTCTACACGCTCGTCCCTCTGATGGTCGACGTCGGGCTGGCCTGCGAATGGCAGGTCATCTACGGACGGGAGGAATTCTTCAACGCGACGAAGCTCATGCACAACGCCCTCCAGGGGAGCCCGAACGAACTCTCCGACGACGAATGGGCCACGTGGCACCGCTACAGCCAGATGAATGCGGCGGAGCTCTCGGGCGGCTGGGACGTGTGCATCGTCCACGACCCACAGCCCGCCGCGCTCCGGGCCCTGGTCCCGGAGAAGGCCGGCCATTGGGTGTGGCGCTGCCACATCGACCTCTCGAGCCCGAACCCCCTGACCCTCGAACGTCTGCTGCCTTACCTGGGCGAGTACCCGGCGGCCGTGTTTCACACCGAGCAGTATGTTCCGGAGGGTCTGGATGCGCGCCCCTACGTGATCCCGCCGGCGATCGATCCGCTGGCTCCGAAGAACATGGCGTTCTCGACCGACGACGCCGTCTACATCTGCGACCAGTTCGGGATCGACGTCGACCGTCCGCTCCTGTGCCAGGTCTCGCGCTTCGACCCCTGGAAGGATCCCCTCGGCGTGATCGACGCCTACCGCATCGTCAAGGAGACCCACCCCGACGTCCAGCTGGCTTTGGTGGGATCGATGGCGACCGACGACCCCGAGGGCTGGGACTACTTCAATGCCACCGTCGCGCACGCCGACGGCGACCCCGACATCCACATCTATAACAACTTCAATAACGTCGGCTCGATCGAGGTCAATGCCTTTCAATCCCACGCCGATGTCGTGATCCAGAAGTCGATCCGCGAAGGCTTCGGGCTCACCGTTACCGAAGCGCTGTGGAAGGCGCGCCCGATGATCGGTGGCAACGTTGGCGGTATCCCGCTGCAGATCACCGACGGCGAGTCGGGGTTCCTCGTCTCGAGCGCCCGGGAGTGTGCCCAGCGGGCGCTCGAGATCCTCGCCGACCCGGCGCTGGGCAAGCGCATGGGGCGGGCGGGCAAGGAGTCCGCGCGGGCGCGCTTCCTCACTCCGCGACTGCTCAGGGACTGGCTCTCGCTGTTCACCGAGCTCGCAGCCGGCGGATCGGTCGCCTGAGGAGATGTCGGGCGGCTCGAGCACCCCGCTGGTCCTGGTCTCCAACCGCGGTCCGGTGACCTTCGAGGCCGGCGGCGAGGTGCGGCGAGGTACCGGAGGCCTCGTCACCGCGCTCACCGGACTCGCGTCGCACCGCGAAGTCACGTGGATCGCCTCCGCGATGACCGACGAGGACGTCGCCGTGGCCGAGCGCCACCACGGCCGGCCGTTCCCCGTCCACGCCCCCGACGGCGGTGAGTACAACGTCAAGCTCGTCGCCTCCGACGCCGAGGCCTACGACCGCTTCTACAACATCACCGCCAACCCGATGCTGTGGTTCATCCAGCACTACCTGTGGGATCTCTCCAACGCACCGGACATCCGCCGCAACGAGATCGAGGCGTTCGAGTTCGGCTACAACGTCGTCAACGAGGACCTCGCGCGCGCCGTCCTCGAGGAGATCGAGGGCGTCTCGGAGCCGGTGGTCATGGTCCACGACTACCACCTGTACACGCTCCCGGCGATGATCCGCCGCGAGCGCCCGGACGCCTTCCTGCACCACTTCGTCCACATCCCGTGGACCCAGTCCGATGCCTGGCGCGTGCTGCCCGCGGTGATCCGCAACGAGATCTACAACGGGATCCTCGCCAACGACATCATCGGCTTCCACACCCGCTCCTACCGCCGTAACTTCCTCCAGTGCTGCCGGGACCTGCTCGACTGCGACGTCGACTTCGAGCGCGGGCTGGTGCAGCTCGCCGATCGCGAGGTCTGGGTCCGGGCGTACCCGCTTCCCATCGACGCGAACGGCGTGCGGGCGGTGGTGAGACGGCCGCGCACGCTCGCCTTCGAGGAGGAGCTGCTGCGCCGCCGGCGCGATCACATGATCCTCCGCGTCGACCGCGCCGACCTGTCCAAGAACGTCCTGCGCGGGTTCAGCGCCTTCGATGTCTTCCTCGAGCAGCATCCCGAGTTCCGCGAGAACGTGAGCTTCATCGCCCAGCTCATGCCCTCGCGGACCGACGTACCCGAGTACGCCGAGTACCTCGAGCGGATCGAGGCGGTGGTGGCGCTGGTGAACCACCGCCACGGCTCGCCCGACTGGATGCCGATCCAGCTCAAGCTCCGTGACGACCTCGAGGAGGCCGTCGCCGCCTATAAGCACTACGACGTCCTCATCGTCAACGCGATGTTCGACGGGATGAACCTCGTCGCCAAGGAGGGACCGCTGGTCAACGAGCGCGCCGGGGTGTCAATCCTCTCGGAGAACACCGGCGCCCACGAAGAGCTCGGCGAGTACGCGCTCTCGGTCAATCCGTTCGACATCCAGGAGCTGGCGGACTCGATCCACGCCGCGCTCACGATGTCCACGGAGGAGCGCGAGCGCCGGCACGAGGGCCTGAAGGCGATCGTCACCCAGCGCGACCCGGGGGACTGGGTGGACGACCAGCTCGCCGACATCCGCATGAAGGCGGAGAAGGACCAGGGGCGATCCTGACCCGGGCCCTCAGGGGTGGAGCTTCTCTCCCCGCTCGAGCATCTCGACGAAGCGACGGATCCGCTTAGCGCGGGTCTCAGGGCGCTTGGCCTCCCCGATCCGGTAGAGGATCGCATAGCGGTTGCCGCTGTTCAGGGTGGCGAAGAACGCCG